>JAAFHR010000122.1 GCA_013298455.1 Betaproteobacteria bacterium
CGGCAGTTAACTGCCGATGCTGCGCGAGAACAGAGCAGCGCTACGAAGCGAAACACAGAAACAATCAGTTAACCTTGCCACCGATTTCCCGGAGGAATGGTTGGTACGGTAGGAGGGGGCAGGTCACGTTCGCCGTACTCACCCAGCATAGCGACCTCGCCTGCTAACTCTCCAAATGCAATTGGGCAACAGACTCGTGAAATCATAGAATCCGTTACCGTAACAACCCCTTACCTTCGAAGCGAGGCGTCGATGACACTGTGGAAAGACTGCAACGCCGTAGAGCGCGATATGGATCGAGTCGGCGGAACGTGGGTTTTCGTCGGCACCCGAATCCCCGTCACCGCTTTTTTTGAGAACCTTGAAGCGGGCGCTACAGTAGACGAATTCGTCGAATGGTTTCCCGGTGTGACGCGCGCTCAACTTCTCGCCGTACTTCAACACACGGAGCAGAGCCTTTTACCTGTAGCAGCGTGAAACGCATCTTGTTTGATCAAGGCGTTCCGGTGCCGCTTCGGAATGCATTTGCGGGTGTCGCGCGGGTTGAAACCGTTTTTGAACGCGGTTGGTCAACCGTTCAAAACGGTGCGCTCATCCTGCGGGCTCAATCCGCGTTTGACGTGTTCGTCACGACCGACAAAAACCTCCGCTACCAGCAAAACTTGACAGAACGATCATTAGCAATCGTTGTGCTCCCAACGACGCAGTGGCCGAAGCTGCGGCAACAAGCCGCGACCATCGCGGAGCAGATCGTCCACGTTCCAGCGGGTGCGTTCATCGAAGTTGGCGCTTTCTTATGATCTGCGGCAGCGGCGTCAATCATGTTGGCAGCGACGGGGCATTGAACTCCAACGATCCCAAAACCCAAGATCGCTCGCGCCTGCGCGCTCTCGAATTGACACGAAACGCAGAACGCGGTTGGGTAAAACCATCGAGCGTGCGTCCAGATTAATCACGCCGCTTACGAAATGTGATCGCGGCGATCAGGGTGAACGAGACGACGATGCTCACCACGATCCAAAATCCATACTCATGTTGCGCGAGCGGCACGCCGCCCACGTTCATCCCGAACAAACCAGCGAGGATGTTGATGGGCAGTGCAAGCACGGTGACCACCGTCAGCACGTAGAGGCTCTGACTGTTGGCTTCGTTGACATTGGCTGCGATCTCTTCTTGCAGCAACTTAATCCGCTCTTGCAGTGCCAACATATCCCGAAGCACGACTGAGAACTCTTCGGTGGCCGCGCGCAGTTCTTGCAAATCTGATTCCATGATCCATGCCGGCGGGTGTTGCAGCAGGCGCAGCAGGGACGACGGCTCGGGCGCGAGCTGGCGCTGAATGCGCACCAAGAGGCGGCGCAGCGAACCCAGCTTGGCGCGCTTGAAATTCAATCGACTGGCGAGCAGTTCGTCTTCGATCTGATCAATCCGAGTCGAGACCGTTCGAACGACATCGATGAGCACATCGGCCTGCGCACGCAGCAGATGTTCGAGCAGCGCGATCGACGAGTGCAGCGACTGGCCATCGCTCGCGGCACGACGCAGTCGATCCACGGAGCGCAGGGGATGTTGCCGCGCGGTGACGACGAGGGAACGGTCGACACTGAGCCACAGCGTTGAGATATCTGACGACTCGAAATTGAAGTCGAAATGCAGATCATTAAGCACAGCAACCAAAGACTGATCGGTGCGCTCGAGGCGCGTGGAGCGCAGTCCGCCCTGCAACGCCTCATAAAACTCGTTGGGCAAACTCATCCGCGAGCGCAGCCACGGCTCCGCACGCGCGTCCGAGAGATCAAAGTGCAGCCACACAAAGTCGACACGGCCGTGGTCAACCTCAGCAACGTCGACATCCGAAGCGGTGTTGGGCTCGGCGGTCTCTGCGTCAAGGGTATTGTGTGCTTTGAGCCATTGCGCCGCAGACGCTGAATCGAGCGCGCTTACTCGATCGTCGCTGTGAAAGAGAAAACCGCAGATCAAACCCACATGGTCCGCACCGTAGCCCTGCACGCCAATGTTCGTCTGCATCGGGTTAACGAACGATTGGAGCAAAGGGCACAGCGGGCATGGCAGGAAAGGCTGCTCGAGCAGCGCGATGATGAGGTTTGAACAACTCTTAATGATCTCAATTTATTGTTGCAACGGCGTGACAGGTGAGCTTTAGAGGTGTTTAGTGGCGCTTACAGATCGCAATGGCCGATCAATGCGAGCGTTACTCTGCCGCCACTCGGTTCGACGAGCAGCGACAATTGCTTAAAACGCGTTGCCGATTCAATTCCACATGACCACCGCATTGCTTCCACCCAACCTCACTTTCATCGAACGCGATTGGCTCTCGGCCAACCACGTTTTGTTTCACGATGATGGCGGCGCAACGCTCGTTGACACGGGCTACATCGCGTTTGCAGACGTCACGCTTGCGAAGCTTCACGACGCACTGCAAGGCGCGCCCATGAAGCGCATCATCAACACGCATTTGCACAGCGATCACATTGGTTGTAACGGGGCAATTCAGCGCGCCTATCCGAGCACCACGATTTCGGTGCCGCTGGCCGAGGTGTCCGCGCTTAAAAATTGGGACTCGCCAGAGCAGATGCTCACGTACGCCGATCAAGAGGCCGAAGCATTCGCTTGGGACGATGTGATCGAAACTGGGCAGACCTTGACGCTTGGTGGCTTGCTTTGGGAAACCATCGCTACGCCGGGCCACGACATGGGCTCGCTGGTGCTCTACTCACCCGAGACCAAAATTTTGATTTCAGCCGACGCGCTGTGGCACAACAGTTTTGGATTCGTCGTGCCGCGGGCGATTGATCCGGCATCGGTCGCAGCGCAACGCAGCACGTTTAAGCGACTCGCCGAACTCGAAGTAGCGCTCGTGATTCCGGGGCACGGGCCGATGTTTACTGACTTTGCCGCGTCGCTCAAAAACGCGAGCGACAAGCTTGAAGCGTTTGCGCTAGACGATATGAAAATCGCGCGAAACGTGGTGAAGGGTATGTTTGTTTACTCGATGATGTGGCGCGAAACGATGCCTGTGGCGGAGCTTTTGAACTACGTGCAGCGAGTGGGCGTGCATCGTGATTACAACGCGTGGCTCTTTCGGATGAGTGACGAAGCTTACGCAGCGTGGCTGCTGGCCGAAGCGGAGAAGACTGGCAAGGTTTCAGTAACCGACGGCTTGATTCGAACGGTTGTTTGACGGACGCGATCACTATTCAGCCTACCCGATTATCCGTCTGACTCAGCTCGGGGTGTTGTCATCCTGAGCAAAGCGAAGGATCGCGGCGCATACAAAGGGTGCTTCGACGAAGAGAAACGAATGCACCGAGATGTTTCGCTCCGCTCAACATGACAACTACCCCACAATGCTTGCTTCTGAGTCATGTTGATAATCAGTTCAGCTTATTAACAAAAAACATGACCACATATGGGCTCTGAGATTTTTTTAACAATTTTCGAAATGGCAGTAAAACACATTGCAGCCCATAATTAACATGAATTACCTAAAAACTGCTGAAGACTAGCCGCACGGAGCGTAAACCTGTAGCCTGCGCTACCGGCGGTGTGTTTTTTGCGACGTCATCGCTGCTCGCCCTGATAGCCTTTCGCCTCCGCAACCCAACGCTCGCCGATGACTGCTCCCTCTTCCCTCGCCGCCTCACTCGGCTCGCCAGACACCGCCAACCGCCTGCCGTCCGAGCGCGCCATTCCGGTCATGCAGCTTGGCCTGCTGGCGATGGATATGGATTCAACCGCGATCACGATTGAATGCATTGATGAAATTGCCGATTTCGCGGGGGTTAAGGCCGAGGTCTCGGCTATCACCGAGCGCGCGATGCGTGGTGAGCTCGAGTTTCAGGAGAGTCTGCGGCGGCGCGTGGCGTGCCTTGAGGGGCTGTCCACTTCGGTGCTTGCTGAGGTGTACGAAGCACGGCTAAGACCTTCCGAAGGACTCTCCGAGCTTCTGGACTACGCACATTTTCATGGCGTCAAGAGCTTGCTGATTTCCGGCGGATTCACCTACTTTACGGAGCGGATGCGCCAGCGCTTTGGCTACACCTACACCCGCGCCAACACGCTGGGTGAGCACGATGGTCGGCTCACTGGACGGGTGTGCGGCAGCATCGTCGATTCGTTCGAAAAAGAGCGACTCTTGCGCTCGCTCGCGGCATCGCTACCGGCGGCTCGGCGTGCAACGGTTGCCATTGGCGACGGGGCTAATGATCTGCCGATGCTCAAAGCGGCGAGCTTAGGTGTGGCGTTTCATGCCAAGCCAACGGTGCGCTCGCAGGTGCCCGTTGCGATCAATAGTGGTGGATTGGCGCAACTCATTGCGATGCTGCCGTCATAAACGTGTTGCAGCGCAACCATTCGAGCATTTCGTTTGCTAGCATCACAGGCAGGTAGATTGGCGGGTTTCCGCCTCAAATAATAGGGATCAGTATGAAGCAGAGAACACCCAATGCGGCGATGGCAATTTTGCTATTCGGCGCGGCCATCGTGGCGCCAGCAGTCGCGCAAACCGTAGATGCGGGCAAACCAACGCCCGGCGCGGCGCTCCGATACGTCGGCGGCGACACCCGGATCGGCATTGGGTTTGACAGCGTGCTCGATGCCCGGGGTGAGATCTATCAGGTGTTGCAGAGTGACGACAGTTCCGCCACGCTGGGTGAGATTTGGGGTGCGAAAAACGCCGGTGGCGTGAAGCTCTCGCACCAATGGGCCAACGGCAGCAAAGATGCCGTCAACAAGCTCTTCATCGCAGGTGACCAAGGCGTGAATTCAGCGCGCAAACTCACGGTGGGCGGCGGTCAGGAATACCAAAACTGGTTCTGGAATGCGTACCTGAGCAAAGGACTTAGCTCCGCTCGATTTGCTGGCGCTAGCTCCTCGAGCGCCACTCGAACCGTAACAGGCGCAGACGCAGGTCGCCCGTTCGAACAAAGCGAAACCACAACAACCGTGCTGAGCCGCTACGAGCGCGCCTACGATTGGGGCTTGGGCGTTCGCGCGGGTCACTTTTACGAAGATGCCTTGCTTCGTTTGACAGCGGGCGTTGACTACGAATGGGGCAAGTATTCGAGCAAACAGACGAGCTTGTCTCTGGGCCTTGAAAAGTTCTTCGAAGGATCGCCCATTTCGGTGGCGCTGTCGGGTGAAATCAATCGTCGGAGCGGTCAGTTCGAAACCAACCGCAACGACGAGCGCGGCATGTTCATGATCCGTTATGAGCTGGGCGCGCCGCAAACGAGCTATCGTCCATCGAAAGTTACGCGCGTTGTCAAATCAACGGAGCGCATCGCCGATCCGAGCTGGGTCGCGCCGGCTCCAGCGCCAGCGTCTTCCGCTGCGGCACCCGCAGCTGCCCCTGCCGAACCGACGTTCCGCATGGAGCAGCGCACGGTCAGAAACAGCAGCAACGACGCGCAAGAAACCTACTTCGATTTGGGTGCGACCAAGCTCAAGCCTGCCGCGATGAAAGAGCTCGATGCGCTCGTCGCACGCATCGCCGCACAGCAGCCCTACGTTGAACTCAAAGTCAACGTGGTTGGCCACACCTGCCCAACAGGCTCGGATCGTAACAACGTGCCCTTGTCACTCAAGCGCGCCGAAGCCGTAAAAGCGTACTTGGTTTCGAAAGGCGTTCCGGCGAATTTGATTCAAACGTCAGGTAAAGCGGGCCAAGCGCCCAAGTATCCCGAGGTCAAAGGTCAGAGCTTCCGCAATCGCCGTGCTGACACCGATGTGGTGATCGTGAAAGAGCGCAGTGAGAGCGTTCGAGTTGCGGTGCCTGCCGCTGCTGTAGCAGCGCCAGCACCTGCGCCCGCAGTTGCCAGCGCACCCGCCACCGCACCCATGATTGATCGCGAAGTCAGCCGTGAAGTGGTCGAAGACGCTCCGAATCCTTGGCTCGCCCGCGCACTTCGCAATTCAGTGCCGCACAAAACGAGCGTCGACACGTACCGGTGGGTCAACACCACCGTGTCGCAAACGCTGGGCGAGAAGCGCTACATCAATCGTGGCCCACAGGCAGTCAACGACAGCTACAGCGCGGTGTGCGAAGCACCCACGCTCTTCTCAGTGCTCAGCAACGACACCGATGCAGACAACGACGCGCTCACCATCACGGCCACCTCCGCCGCAACTCGCGGCACTGTGGCGATCGTGGGTAACCAGATCCGTTACACACCAAACGCGGGCTCGTGTGGCGGCGCAGACAGCTTCACCTACACGATCTCTGACGGTAAATTAACCTCAACGGCGACGGTGAGCGTTGCCGTGGCCGCGCCAGTGGTTGTGAACAAGCCGCCGATTGCAGTCGATGACAGCTTCGTGGTGCCATGCGCCACGGGCGTTCCGCTCGCGGTACTCGCCAATGATCGCGATCCCGATGGCGACGCATTGACGATCACCTCAACGACACAACCGATCACGGCGCGCGTCACCATCGCGGCCGACGGCAAGAGCCTCAACTACGTGCCAGGCGCGCGATGCTTCCTCCGCGAAACGTTTACCTACACCGTAAGCGATGGCAAGGGCGGCACGGCTACGGCAACGGTCACCCTGATCGATCCGTAACGCATTGGCGCTGAGCCAATGACAACGAAAAGAGCCGCTGATTGCGGCTCTTTTTTATTGTGTCGCAACTCTGACTCAGTAAGGACTGTCGCATGAGCAACGTGGCGAGAAAAAAGCGAATCACACTCATCCATCCGGGCAGTTTTGGCGGTACACAGCAGCTAGCGGCCGCGTTTTGCACTGGCGCAAATACCTGCGCTGCCGTCGAAATGGCGAGCCGCAGCGCCGGCGTGTGCAGTGCGTCTGACTTGCTGGCGAGCGATGCGCTCGTCTTTGCAACGCCTGAGCACTTTGGCTACATGGCCGGAACGATGAAGGCGATGTTTGATCGATTGTTTTACCGCTGTATGAGCGACACCACAGCGCTCGGTGGCGGTGTCGATAGCCGCTTGGCGGGTCGAGCCTACGGCATCATCGTCTGCGCGGGAAACGATGGCTCCGGCGCGGCGCAAAGCATGTCTCGAATCATCGCCGGATGGCGGATGCGACGCGCCTTTGATGACGTTATCGCGCGCAGAGTGGGTGGGGAAGCTGGCAGCACACGAGGCGACATCAGCAGCACCGATTTACAGCGGTGTTTCGAGCATGGCCAAGCGCTCGCCGAAGCGTTGGCCATGGGCGCCATTTAGAGACCTCCGCACAACTGAGGGATGAGCGCGAATCCGACCCAGCTCGTCATTCCCGCGCAGGCGGGAATCCATGGTGAATTTAGAAAAATCAATCACTTAGAAGATTACTCTTCATCGACGATGGATTCCCTGAATTCGCGGGAATGACGGAATTTTGAGTTGTGCAGAGGTCTTATTTAGCGAGATCGCCGACGCACTATCGCTACTGAACGCCGTACTTATTCGGCAAACGAATGTTTTCTTTCATGTACTGGTTCATCGCCAGTTTGAACGAACCTGCTTCAAACCATTTAGCGTAAATCGCTTTGATTTGCCCCGTGGAAAACAGATTGGCAAGCGCTGTATCAACGACCTTGGCAAACGCTGGATCGTCTTTCCGATACATGATGCCATAGGGCTCGACCGATAGATATTTGTCAATGAAATCGTAGGCGTCCGGCGTCGACGACTTGGCGACCAAGCCCACCAAAAGCGCATCGTCGTTCACCACAGCCACGGCAGCACCAGAATCAAGTTGACGAAACGCTTCGGCATGATCCTTTGCGAAAACCACATTGATGCCTAAATTGCGCTCCGCCACCATTTTCTTGACGAGATCGGCCGTGGTCGTTTTTTCGGTAACGACCACATTTTTTCCTCGCAGCGACTCAAGCGTTTTGAGACCCGAGGTTTTCTTCGCCAACACCCGCGCACCGGCCATGAAGGTGGTGTAGCTAAACGCAACGTCTTTTTGCCGCGCCACGGTGTTCGTCGTAGAGCCGCACTCAACGTCCACGCGCCCCTCTTTGACCGCGCCGATCCGATCAGCGGGTTTCAGCGGCACAAACTTCACTTTCAAATCACTGCGCTTGAGCTCGGTCTTGACCTGCTCAAAAATTCGCAAACAAAGATCGACTGAATAGCCAACGGCGTTACCACTCGGATCAATGTATGAAAACGGCGACGAGCTTTCGCGATGTCCAACCAAAAATTCGCCACGTGATTTCACGTTGGATAACGTATCCGCATGACTCCATGCAGAAATCGTCGTGACTAGCGCGATAAACCCAAGCGCCGCGAACCGCCGGGCGCCTTCTGAGCGCTGACCAACCTCTGTACTCATCCCACACCTCCAAAAGTTTTGTCTCGGGAAACATGATCCGCGCGTTTCTCTGCCGCGCTCTCCGGGGATTCGGTAACCGTGCCAAACGTCACTCGTTCACGGATCAGCTTCGATTCGCCCGTCGTTCGTCTCAGCAAAAATTTTAGGAATCTTCTCGCCGATGCTCATCGAGATAGTGCATGAATCAGGCCAGCAAAAGCATTGGCGTATTCCCGAGTGTTTCACTACATTGCGCTCTTCCCAACGAGTCAGCGATCAAAAGTCGCGCCGCTAAACCTGTATGACGCACACCCAGCTCTCCTACGTTCCCAATCACGCATCGAGCCCGTGGCAGGTCTACCTGCAGCAAGTTGATCGCGTC
>JAAFHR010000123.1 GCA_013298455.1 Betaproteobacteria bacterium
ATGCGCTCTTGCGTGTAGCCGCCCACCACCGGGTCGTCCATGTTGAAGTATTCGAAGCTCAGCGCGGGCTCCAGCGCCCGCTGATGGCCGATGCCACGCGCGGCGAGCTCGGGCAAGAGCTTGCCGTTTTGCACCACGCTGCCAATCATGTCGAGCCCCACGAATTCATAGTCGAGCAGATTGGATTTGAAGGAGAGCAGGCGCGGGTTGCCTTCTTCGATGATGCTGATTTCAACGTTACCAACCAGCGGGATTTTTTTCCCTTTATTGCGAGCGAGCACCTCGGCATCGCCCGCCTCGCCCTCGGTTGGAAAAAACTCATCGCGGAAGTTTTCGTTCTTGGTGAGGAGCACCTTGCTGCCCTTAGTCCATTGCTTGATACGAAATGGCCCCACACCCACGGGATTGCCCATGATGCGGCCGCCGGGATCGCGATACGCTTCAACCACCTCCCGCGCCACTGGAGACCAGTTGTACTGCGTCATCAGTTCGGTCATCGTGTAATCGGGATTTTTGAGCTTCATTTGAATCGTGTAACGATCCAAGGCTTTGAGCCCTTCAACAGGTTTGTCGTAATCGAATTTGCCTGTTTTTTTCGCCTCGGCAACGTGCTCATCCATTCCGATGACTTTGCCGTCGATGTGCCACAGATTGGGCGAGGCCATTTTCGGGTCGAGCATCCGTTTCCACGAGTAGATGAAATCCTCTGCAGTCGCCTCGCGCTTCTTGCCTTTAAACACGGGATCGTCGGCAAACATCAAACCCTTTTTGATGCGAATCGTCCATGTCAATCCGTCGGCTGAAATCTCGGGCAGCGCCTGTGTCAGGCTGGGCCGAAGTCGCACCGGGCGCGCGTAATACTCAAACTCGTACATCACGTCAAAGATGGCGTTGTTGACGTGCGCCGAGTACAGATCGTTGGTCGCTTGCGGATCGAAACCTGTCACGTCGACCGGGAAGGCAACGCGTACGGTTTTGCTCATGTCGGTGGCGAGCGCCGGAAACGAGAGCGCTGCGACTGTAGCGGTGAGCCAGAGAGTTTTGAGAATTCGCATCATGCGATGGGCGGTGAAACGTTGAAGCGGCGATTATCGCAAGAGCTCGCGCTCATCCCCCTCTCCCCCGGAGGGAGAGAGGCTAGGGGTGAGGGGGATGCAGTTTGGAGTGCGAAATGGGTTCTCCGAGTCAACTTCCCCCTCTCCCCAACCCTCTCCCTCAGGGGGAGAGGGAGCCTACGCGGCGGACACAATCAAGGCGCTTTCACGCTGCGTTTGCTCTCGTCAATATCCACATACTTCCAAGGCGTTCGCCAAAACGGATGACGCTCGTAGTTCTTGAGCCACGGCTGCGACACCACATTGGAATAGGTGTGATATCCAAACGACATCACGGTGTTGGCTGCAGCGATTTTCGATAGCGCGGCATAGAGCTTGGTCCGCTCTTCGCCGAGCGGTTTGGTCTGCGCCAGATCGTAGATGCGATCGTACTCGGGATCGCTAAATTGCATATCGTTAATCGCGTTGATATTTCGCGATACCAATAAGCTCGCAAAGCCATCACCGCTCGGGCCGCTGGCGATCCAACTCCAGCCCCATGATTGCAGCTTTCCGGTTCGGGACATTTCAAGCAGATCGGGCCACTTCTGTTTAAAAAATTCGATGCGAATACCAATCGCATCCATGCTCTTTTTCCAAATTTCGTCTTGGTCGCGGGCGCGCGAATTGGTGACGCTGGCGCGGGTATAGGTCAAGGGCTTGCAGCCCGGCGCCTCTCGGTAGCCATCGCCATCGCAATCCTTGTAGCCGTATCGATCTAGAAGCGCTCGCGCTAGGGCAGGGTCGTAGGGCGGCCGTAGTTTGAGCGACGGCGCATGGCCCGTTTGCGTGGGCGGGATGAGTTGCTCTGCGAGTATCGCTTGGCCTTTGTAGACCGAATCGAGTTCGCGCGCTGCATCAAAGCCCAGCAAAATCGCCCGCCGCAGGGCGTTTTTTTCAATCGAAGTGCCGCCAACCACTGGGTCGTTCATGTTGAAGTAACCAAACACAAGGATTGGCTCTAGGCTCCGTACATGTTTGATCCCAAGTCCTCCAAACTCCGCTTTGAGTTTGGAGCCGTCGAATAGCCGCTCATGCATCGATAGCGGCACGTCGAGCATATCTAGTTGCCCCGATTGAAACGCCAGCACCGCAGCCAGAGATTCCTCGATGACGCTCCACTCAATTCGATCCACCACTGGCGTTCGCTGCGTGGATTTTTCACCGTTGGGGAGCGACACAAATTCCTCGCGATAGGTGGGGCTTTTGGTCAGTACCACGCGATTGGAGCGCTTCCATTCGGATTTCGCCAGCACAAACGGCCCCGTTCCGACGGGATGCTCGCGCGCACGGTTGCGCTCATCGCGATATTTTTCGATCACCTCGCGAGCCACCGCGCCGAAGGTTGCACTCGTTAAGTCGTAGAGAAATTCATACTGTGGCTTCTCGAACACCATCTGAAACCGATACCGATCCAGCGCCTTTAAGCCCGCAATCTCGCCGTCGTAATCGAATGCGCCGGTCTTCTCCGCCGCCGCTCGCGCTGCCTTGAGACCGACGAGCTTGTTTTCAATCAAGTAGTAGTTAGGCGAGGCGATTTTCGGGTCGGCCAGGCGCTTGATTGAGTAGACGTAATCGGCCGCAATCAGCTCGCGCGGCTTCCCGCCAAACGCAGGATCGTCTTGAAAGTAGATGCCGGGCTTCACCGAAAGGGTGAACGTACGACCGTCCGCCGAAACCTCGGGCATCGCGGAGAGCGTTGCTGGACGGAGCTTTGCGGGGCGCGCGTGATAATCGTATTCAAGCGGCGGATCAAAAATCATCCGCGCAATATCGCTCGAAGGCACATCATCAATGGCCGCCGGATCAAAGGTGCTCTCGGCGGCGTTCATTGAAATGCGCAGCGTTTTCAGCGTGCTCGTTTGTGCATGCAAGGTACCCGCGAGACCCACCCACGTCGCAAACGCAGCCATTACAAAGGGAGCGAAGCGCCGAACGATCATAGCGATTAGCTCAGCGCTTTTTCGATGTCTTTGGTCAGTGCAGCAGGCTCATCGGTGGGCGCGAAGCGCTTCACTTTACCGTCGGGAAACACTAAAAATTTCGTGAAATTCCACTTCACCGCTTCGCTACCGAGAAGCCCTGGGGCTGCTTTTTTGAGGTGCTCAAACAGCGGATGCGTTGTCTCGCCATTCACGTCAACCTTCGCAAACATCGGAAAGGTCACGCCGTAATTCATGTCACAAAAACTCGCGATGGCCGATTCATCGCCTGGTTCTTGCGCACCAAACTGATTGCAGGGAAAACCAAGCACTTGTAGGCCCTTCTCGTGATAGGCCTCGTGCAGCGCTTGCAATCCTTTGTATTGCGGCGTGAGCCCGCACTGGCTCGCAGTGTTGACGATGAGGAGTGGCTTGCCCTCGTACTTCGAGAGCTTTTGCTGTTTGCCGGTGATGTCCTTAGCGGTGAATTCGTAGGCGGTGGTCATGGCGGGTTCCTTTGTGAGCGTGGCTGCTTAGGCGCCAGAATACACCGATCACAGTGGCGACTCTGACGCGATTGGGATGCATCGTCTCCCTCTCCCTCCGGGGGAGAAGGGAACACACCACGTCTACAACGCCGCAAATCCGCCTTCCAAATCAGCGATCAAGTCGCTCGGCTCCTCAAGCCCAATCCCCAAGCGAATCAGCGCACCCTGATGCGGCCAATTCGAGCGATTCTTGGTGAGGTTGTAAGTCAGCGCCAAAGAGCCAATGCCGCCCCAGCTTGCACCAATGCCAAAGAGCGTCAGCGCATCGATAAACCGCGCCGCTGCATCGGCGTTGAATTGATCCTGCAAAACGAACGAGAAGATGCCAGTTGAGCCCGTGAAATCGCGCTTCCATGTTTCATGCCCCGGACAATCTGGGAGCGCAGGATGCAGCACCAGTTTCACCTCCGGGCGAGTCTTTAACCAATGAGCGATATCGAGCGCCACCTTCTCAGCATGCCGCATCCGAAGCGGCATCGTAGGCAATCCGCGCAGCACCAAGTACACATCGTCCGGCGCGCAGCACTGGCCCGTTTGTAGCGCCATGTCCTTCACACGCTGCCACACAGTTTCATCTTTTGCAGTGATCGACCCCATCACCAAATCACTGTGCCCAGCGGGATACTTGGTGAGCGCATGCACTGAAACATCAGCGCCTAATTCAAACGCCCGCAAATACCAACCCGCGCTGTAAGTATTGTCAATCGCAACCAACGCGCCCGCTGCATGCGCAGCCGCCGCAATCGCCGGTAGATCGCTGATCTCCATCGTGATTGAGCCGGGCGTTTCTACCCACACAAGCTTCGTGTTGGGCTTCATCTGCGCCGCAATGCCCGCGCCGATGAGCGGATCGTAATACTCCACCGTCACGTTCATTTGCTTGAGCAACCCATTGGCCAAACCGCGCACCGGATCGTAAACATTCCCCGGCACCAACACATGATCGCCCGGTTTGACGAAGGGCAAAAACGCATACGCCACCGCGGCCAAACCCGACGGAAAGAGCACGGTTGCGAAGCCGCCTTCCCACTCCGCAATGCGATTCCGCAAATCCCGCGTCGTCGGAGTGCCGCTCGTGCCGTAGGTGTAAATTGACTCATCGAAGCCACTGCGGTTCAACCACTTTCCGACGTTATCAAAGAGCACCGTGGACGCCCGTTCCGTGCCCGGAACCAGCGAGCGAAAGCCGGGCGGCACCGCGCGTTTTGGGTGGATTAGATCGGTAGCAGGGTGGGTCATCTTTTTCATAGCGCAAGTGTATTCGGGGCGCTGCCCCAAACTTGCCCCGCGCTAAGCAATCACGACACTTGCGGCAAAAAAATTAAGTGGTAGGCCGTGTTGGACTTGAACCAACGACCAAAGGACTGAGGTCGGATCAGAAATCGCGCGAGCGATTTCCCGACGAAGGGCGAGGCAATGCTTTGCCGAAGCCGAGTCCTCCGCGTTCGTGATCCGAGCACAGGACGCTGGTTGGGAAGCAAAAACGGTTCAAGTGGTAGGCCGTGTTGGACTTGAACCAACGACCAAAGGATTATGAGTCCTCTGCTCTGACCAACTGAGCTAACGGCCCACTGTGTTTTGCTTGTAGCGATGCTGCGCTGCGATTGGCTTGCTGCCAATGAAAAACGAGCCCGTGGGCTCGTTTTTCGAGCGAGTCGCTAGTTTAGCGGCTCGTTGTTGCCTGGCGCTACTTACGCTTCCGTGACGAAGCCTTTGAGGCGCTCGGCGCGGCTTGGGTGACGGAGTTTTCGAAGCGCCTTGGCTTCGATTTGGCGGATGCGCTCGCGGGTAACGTCGAATTGTTTGCCGACTTCTTCGAGGGTGTGGTCGGTATTCATTTCGATACCGAAGCGCATGCGGAGCACTTTGGCTTCGCGTGGCGTGAGCGTATCGAGCACCTCTTTACACAGATCGCGCAGGCTGTCTTGCACGGCCGCTTCAATCGGCGTCAAAGTGTTGGTGTCTTCGATGAAGTCGCCCAAATGGCTGTCGTCATCGTCGCCAATCGGCGTTTCCATGGAGATCGGCTCTTTGCTGATCTTCATGATTTTGCGGATCTTGTCCTCGGGGATTTCCATGCGCTCGGCGAGCGTTGGGGCATCTGGCTCGATGCCGGTTTCTTGCAAGATTTGCCGCGAAATACGGTTCATCTTGTTGATCGTTTCGATCATGTGCACCGGAATGCGGATGGTGCGCGCTTGATCGGCGATGGAGCGGGTGATCGCTTGGCGAATCCACCACGTGGCGTAGGTTGAGAATTTGAAGCCGCGGCGGAATTCAAATTTGTCGACCGCTTTCATCAAACCAATGTTGCCTTCCTGAATCAGATCAAGGAATTGCAGACCACGGTTGGTGTACTTCTTAGCAATCGAGATCACGAGACGCAGGTTGGCCTCGGTCATCTCCTTTTTGGCTTTACGCGCTTTGGCTTCGCCTGAGGCCATTTGCTTGTAGATGTCTTTGAAATCTTGCAGCGGCAACATCACTTTGGATTGTTGTGCGTGCAGCGATTCTTGTCGCTCAACGAGCGCTTGACGGCTCTTCGCCATCGCGTCGCTGTAGGGCTTTGCAGCGGCAATTTCTTTGTCGATCCACTTCAAATCCATGGCGTGATCAGGGAACATTTTCAGGAAATGTTCACGCGGCATGTGGCATTTGAAAACGAGCAACTCTTGCAGTTTGCGCTCGTGACCGCGCACACGCTCAACCTCGGCGCGCACAGAATCACACAGCTGTTCAACGATCTTCGCAGCGAAGCGAATGTCCATCATCACTTCGGTGATTTTCTTTTGCGCCTTGACGTAGCCTTCGCTCTTGTATTCGCCTTTTTCAACGTGTTGAACGATCTTGGCGTGATTCTTTCGGATCGTGCCAAATTTCTCGATCGACATGCTCTTGAGTTTGGCGAGGAGCTCGGCCGACACAGCAGCGCTGGCTTCTTCGTCAACTTCTTCGGCTTCTTCGCCGTCGCCATCTTCGGCATCGGGATCAGCAGCGACTACGGGCGCGGCGGGCTCTGGCTCAGCTAAATCAGCCAAACCGTCAACGATGTCATCAACCGGTACTTCGCCTTTTTCGATTTTGTCGGCGAGCGCGAGGATTTCGGCGATGGTCATTGGGCAAGCCGAAATCGCCTGCACCATGTGTTTCAAACCTTCTTCGATGCGTTTGGCGATTTCGATTTCGCCTTCACGCGTCAAGAGCTCAACTGTACCCATTTCACGCATGTACATGCGAACGGGATCCGTCGTGCGACCAAATTCATTGTCGAGCTGCGAAATCGCTTGCTCGGCTTCTTCAGCAACGTCGTCAGCCACAGCCACGGCGTTTTCCGTGATGATCAGGTCTTCGGCAGCGGGCGCTTCGTCATAGACCTTGATGCCCATGTCGGTGATCATGGCGACGACGCTTTCAATCGCCTCGGCGTCCACCAAATCATCAGGCAGGTGATCGTTGATCTCGGAGTACGTTAGGTAGCCGCGATCTTTACCGAGCGAAATCAGCGTTTTGAGGCGTAGACGGCGGGTTTCGGCGTCGACCGTTGGGAGCGGCGCGAGTGCGGCCAGAAGCGCTTGCTGCTTCTTTTCGAGCAGCAATTGCTTACGTGTTTTTGGCTTGCCCGTCAGCGGATTGATCGCGATCTTTTCAGGCACCGCGTCGGCCGGGGCGACTTCGTCAACGACCGCTGCCTCGACAATCGGGTCCTCTTTTTTCGGCGCGCCTGCTTTGCCTTTGGCGGCTACGGGCTTCGCGACAACCGCAACGGTTGGCTTCTCAGCGGCTTTTTTGCCGGCAGCGGGTGCAACCGCCTTGGCCGCAGTTTTTACGGACGGCGCTGGCCCCGCTTTGGCGGTTGGCTTTGCTGCGGCTTTTGACACCGCTTTGCTCGCTGGCTGAGCGGCGCGCTTCGCGGCGACTGGTTTCGCAGCGGATTTGGCTTTTGGCAACGGCTTGGCGGCAACCTTGGCGATAGGTTTTTTCGCCGATTTTGCAGCGGGTTTAGCGACGGGTTTGGCCGCCGCCTTAGCTTTCGCAGCAACCTTCGGCGCTGCCTTGCCTTTGCCGACCGGCTTGGCTTTAGCGGCGGATTTTGGAGCCGGCTTCGAAGCTGGCTTGGCTTTTGCGGCGGTCTTTGCTGCAGGTTTGCTGGCGACCTTCACCACGGGCTTTTTTGCTGCGGGCTTGGCGACTGATTTGGCTTTGGCGGCCACCTTGGGCTGCGTTTTCGCGGCGGGCTTGGCCTTGGCGGTGGGGCGTTTGCTGCTGACGGCGGCTTTGGGTTTCGTGGGCTTAGCGCCAGTCTTGCCTGCCGGTTTGGCGACTTTTTTAGCTTTGACGGTCGGCTTTGTGTTGGCTTTTGCCATGTCTTGAAACTCCAGAGGGCGAAGATCGTTCGCCGGTCACGTGGCAGATGAGCGTCGGCTCGTTAGACCCCGGCGCGAGCGCTTAGCGACGAGGCGTAAGCGGCATGCGTGGACGGGTTTGAGACGACGAACAAATTGAAAGGGGAACCCGTAATTATACCAACGGAACTGTCCAAAATGGGGCTAAACTGCCCGAAAATCAAGCGCTACTGCCCGAAATTTGTACTGGTTTTTTCTGCGTTGAGCCGAACGCGCGGTTTGGCCGTGGAACGTGCGTCGGGACGACTGGCCGGTCACATCAACAGCTTCTCTCCGGATACCCATAATTTATTTGGGTTTAGCGATTAAAAGAACAATTTTTGAAAATACAAATAAATCGATCAAAACCCATATAAATTAAGAGTTAAGTTAATAAAGCCGTTATCTTCAATTACTCGACGTTGACGCAGCTCGCAGCCCGCGATTCACGCTCGAATTGGAAGGTTTCATCGCATTGGGTTACGCGCGCTCGGAACTTTTAGCTAACGTTCACTGAACGCAGGAAAGCGAACAATCTTCAGTCAGGACAGCGATGAAAATGAAGCGATGGATGTGGGTGACTGGGACGGTATTGCTGCTGGCAGTCGGCGGCGGCGCGGTGGCGATGCAGCAAATGCGCACCAAGGCTGAAGCCCAAAAAAAGGACGAAGAGGCGAAAGAGAAAGAGGTCGTGCTCGCGCTGGCTGCGG
>JAAFHR010000124.1 GCA_013298455.1 Betaproteobacteria bacterium
GAGCAGGCGCTTGCCGATGAATTGCTGTCGCTAGGGGCCGAACGCGTTGAGCCGACCGACGGCGGCGTGGGTTTCACGGGCGAATTTGCGCTGGGCTACCGCGTGTGCTTATGGAGTCGCATTGCGAGCCGGGTGTTGTGGCAATTGGCAGAGGCCGAGTATCGCCACGAGGAAGAAATCTACAAACTCGCGCGAAACATCGATTGGCCGCATTTGTTTTCCGCCAACGAGACGATTCGCGTGCAGGTCGATGCGATCCGCTCGCCGTTGACGAGTTTGGAGTTTGTCACGCTTCGTGTGAAAGACGCGATTGTGGACGCATTTCGCGCTGCGATGGCATCGCGCCCCAGTGTGAACACATCGCAGCCCGACATGCGAATTCATGTGTTTTTGACCGCGTACAAAGCGACGGTGTATCTTGATTTAGCAGGCGAAGCGCTCTTTAAGCGCGGCTACCGACGCGAAGGTTTGGCCGCGCCGCTCAGGGAAAATTTGGCGGCTGGGATGCTCGCGTTGAAGGGCTGGAAAGGTCAAACACCGCTCCTCGATCCGATGTGCGGCAGTGGCACGATTCTCACCGAAGCGGCGATGATCGCGATGAACATCGCGCCCGGTGCGCAGCGACCGTTTGCGTTTGAAAAGCTCCGCAACTACGACGCCGCGCTCTTCGACGGTATGCGCGAGGAAGCGCAGGCGCAGCGCACCGCGCTACCACCGCAGCTCCTGTTTGGCAACGATCTCAACCCCGAAGCCATCGAAGTCACACAACGTCATTTGCAAAACATCGGTGGCGCAGCGGCAGCAGACGCGGTGACATTCACCCAACAACGCGCCGAATCGCTCAGCAAACCCGCGCCCGTCGGGCTCATTCTGACCAACCCGCCGTACGGCGAGCGGATGGACGAGTTAGCTTCGCTCAAAGCGTGGTACCCAGCGCTTGGTGCGTGGTTGAAGCGCGAAATGGCGGGCTGGAAGGCCTGTTTCATCACTGCAGATCGTGATCTACCCAGCGGCTTGGGTTTCAAACCGAGCAAAAAAACGCCGCTTTTCAACGGCGCGCTCGATTGTCGGTTGTTCGAAATCGAGCTCTACGCGGGCAGCAAGCGCGAACCGAAACCACAAGGCGGCATGCCGCTCGAACACCAGCGCGGCTTTCGCGAACGAAGCTAGCCAATCAGCCCGTAAAATTAATCGATTACCGCCTCGTTGCCGCTCCACATACAAAGCCACCCATGTACGAATCTGACATCACCAAATTCATTCGCGAACTCAAAGCCGCGAAGCCGCATCTCGAAGCCGATCAGCGCGAAGGTCGCGCAATTTGGTGGGACAAGCAGCCGCTCAACCTAGGCGAGAAAGACGCGTTTGACGCCGCGCGTGTGCCACAAAAAGCGTACCCCTACGCGTCTGAATAGTCGTGTGCGGATTCTCAGGCAAATAAGCAGCGCAAACCATTCGCTGCGTCGAAAGAATGTGGGCTAACCCGATGTGGGCCAGCGCACAGCATGAAAATTTTGTTCGCGGCAGAGGCGCTTAAACTCGCCGCTTCTGAGCCAGCGATATTCGGCAACGCGAGCAGCACCGATAACGTCTTCGTTCACGCGCTCAGTGCTCACATGACACGCAATCAAGAGCGGCCGACTGGGCGTAAATTCGCCGTTCGCGCCGCTCAGCCATTGCTTCCAGAGCCCCGCTAAATCGGCGTTTTCGGCAAACCCGTACACCCCTGAAAAATCGCTGTTGACCGAGCAATTCGAGCTCGTCGCCATGCTGGCGAGCGTGGGGCCGCCGAGCGCTGTGATGATGGCGGCTTTCACACCGCGATTGCGCCGACTGATGCAAATGCGAATCGCCGGTTTCACGGCGGAATAGCGTTTCGCGAGTACATCGAACAACGCATCGCGAATTTGCGGAAATTGATGCACGTGTTGATGCCCGTCGATCACTGCGGGCATAGCGCCCATGGCCTGCTCAAACTGATCGAATTGCTCGGTGATCTGCGTCCGAAGCGTCACAGGTTTCAAACGTCGCAGCCAACAGTCAACGATGATGCTGCTCACGGCTCGTCCGCTCGGCGCATAAACAAACTCGCTGTTGAAATCAAGATGCAAACCGACATCAATCGCTAAGCCACGGAGCTCGCGCGCTGCCACGGGCCAACGCGACGAGCGCACCATCGCAGTGGTTGATGTCACCACGCCCTGCTCTGCGAGCGCCTGGATCGCTTGATCGCCGGGCGCGTGCAGGCCGTAATCATTAGCATTCAGAATGAAAGCGTTGGGCGGTGTGGCCATCGTCGAGTCAACGGCGAAGCCGCCTACGGGGTGTGCTTCCCGCTCGACCGCGCGCTCGTCCACGCGCGAGGCAGTAGCCAACGCACAATTTCCTGTGGGGTTGGGGAGCGGCACCTTCATCGCCCCAACGGTCCCCGATGCCTGCTTCGACGCTGCGCCGGCGCGCGGGGCCGCCAGCGGTGCAAAGTGGCTGGCTTCGGCGCTTCGCTCGCGCCTTCATCACGCGCAAACGTCGAGAGCTCCTCCGCCACTACGTACAGCGGACGCTGTTTGACTTCTTCGAAAACTCGGCCAAGGTATTCGGCGAGCACACCAATCGCAAGTAATTGAATTCCCGATAGAAACGTCATCCCGACCGCGAGCGTGGCGAAGCCCGGCACCGATACACCCTCAACATAGTATTCAAAGACGATGCTGAGGCCAAACGCAAACGCCGCGAACGAAACAACGCCCCCAACGAACGTCACCGCCCGAAGCGGCGTCATGGAAAACGCAGTCAGCCCTGTGACCGCGAGCCACGCCAGATGGATCAAACTGTAGTTGCTCTTTCCATTCTGCCGATCATTGACCTGCAGCGGAATGCCCACGCTGCGAAACCCCGGCCAACCATAGAGCCCTTTCATGAAGCGATTGCGCTCGGGCATCGCGTTCAGGACATCGACTAGCTTTCGATCCAACAGACGATAGTCACCCGCGTTGGCTGGAATCACCGTGCCCGACGCTCGTTCGAGAATTCGATAGAACCACTGCTTCAGAGCGCGCGTGATGAGCGCTTCTCGGCGATCCGTTTGCACGGTGTAGACCATCTCGGCGCCGCCACGCCAGTGCGCCAACAAATCCGCAATCAGCGCCGGTGGATGCTGGCCATCGCTATCCATCACAATCACCGCTCGACCCCGCGCTGCATTCAGCCCGGCGGCGATGGCGAGTTCTTTGCCAAAGTTTCGCGCTAATCGAACATAACGAAGCTGAGGCCACGCATCAATCTGCTGCACCAGCACGCTGCGCGTTTCATCTGTACTGCCATCATCCACCACGACCACTTCAAAGCGTTGGCTGTGTTCGGCGAGGTGCGCAAAAAGTGCTGGGAGCAGCTGCATCAAATTCAGCGCTTCATTTTTTGCAGGCAGCACCACGCTCACTTCGATGGGCTGCGGCGTTGGAATGAATTCTGGGGGCATGGCTGAGGCTAAACGTCGAGGCTTGTCCATCAGTGTCAGTTCGCGCTACTGCGCACTCGCCAGAGCGTCGCACGAGCGTTTCGAGCCACGCGTTCGACCGCCGCGCCAGCATTGAGTGTGTTCATCGTGTCGTGCGGTGTAATCAACCAAGTACCCGGCCGAGAGAGCCATGGCGAGAGATCAGTGATCGATTCGGCAAACTTCGCTTGATCCTCGGTGTAATACTTTCCTGAAAATTTGTAGCGTTCGAAAAACACGATATCTGGATCGGTTGCTTGGCTCTCCCGATGTGCGGTTGCGACTAAAGCGCGTGCCGATTGTGCATCGATTTGTCTCGGCGCAACCCACCCGATGATCAGATAGAGCAATGGCAAGAGCAGCACTGACGCCCACACCACGCGCCGACGATACGCCTCGCCTAAATCAGCAAACCAGCGCGCCGCGATCAGCGCAAACGGCGCAACACTCGTCAACGCGTAGGTGGAAATCAAATTACTCGAAAACGTAAAAAAGATGAGCGGCGCTAACACCCAACACCACCACCAACGCGTCGATTCATCGGCGCCGCGCCATGCCTTGGGCAGCAGGGTTCGCCGGGCTTGCAGCACGAACACGACCACCCACGGCAAAATCGCGCCTGCCCAAAATAGCCAGATGAATCCCAGCGGTTCGCTATGCGCAAAACCGTATCGATCCCCCGACCAGCCAGAATCGACGAAGCGCATCACATGCTCGCCGATCAAAAAGTAACTGAGAAAGCCGGGGTACGCGTATTCGGCCGCCACGTACCAAGGCAGCACGATGAGCGCAAAGAGCAACACAGCGCTCGGTCGTAGCAGCGCTTGGATCGTTCGCAACACGCCGCCGCCCGTCACCGCGAAAAGCGCCAGCGGTAGCGCGATGAGCGCGAGCGTTGCCACGCCCTTGGTGAGCGCGCCGAGCGCGGCGGCCAGCCAAAACACCAGACGCCAACGGTTGGCCTGCGGATCGTCACTCATCACGCGCCACGCCGCAAGCATCGCCCAGGCAATGCATGCAAGCTGCGAGGCATCGGTCATCACCACGCCGGCGCTTACAAAAACCAGCGGTGACGAAGCAAACACCCAGAGCGCAAAAACGCGAGAGGTTGGCTCATGTCGATTCGCGGCCAACCAGATCGCAACGCCGCTAAGTATTGCCATCAGCAGATGTGGCAAACGAAGCGCGAACTCGCTGAGGCCCAGCAAAGCGACCGCCCCGGCGCTGATCCACATGGAGAGCGGTGGTTTCGCAAAAAACGGCGTGTCGGCGTTGACATGCGGCATCAGCCAGTAGCCTTGCTGAAACATCAGCCGAGATAAATCGCCGTATCGCGCCTCGGTGGAATCGGCCAAAGGCAAGCTCACCATCAAAGCGATTCGAACGACGATTAATCCACCTAGGGCGAGCCAGAGCGCCCAGCGCATTTGCGTGTGGCGCTCATTGTTTTGCTGCATAACCGATGCCTAATCCAAACACTCAGCGCGATCCTTTGGGGCGCGAATCACCGTGATTCGCGCCTACATCAGTCGCTCATCACCAAGCGGCAATCGACGCGAACCGCCAACGCCACACTCGGAGTCTACGCAGTGCATATTGCAGCAAAAATGCAGCGTTAAACGCTGGTTGTCCCTGTGTTTACGGGTTATCCACGAGCCGATGGCATCGCGTGTTGCTGCGAGGTGACGTCGCCACGTTTACCCAGGCATAAAGCCGTGGGAGACACCGCAAAAACCCCGTTGATGCGGCGCGCCGCTGCGTCGGGCAGCGGTTTTGCAGTCTCTCCTTCGCTATATGCGAGTTGCCCGTGCGCCGCTGGGGTGATCGCTTGCCCGAGATTCCATGGCAACGTAGACAAACGCAATGCCATGCAGGAGCAAGCCCGCTGCAAAAAACGCCAATCGAAGCGAGACAAACTGCGCGTCGGGCTCATTTTCCATTCGTCCGTAATTCATCGATTGCATCAAGCCGATAAAGCAGAGCACCGCACCCGGCAACAGCAGCACCGGCCACACGAGCTGCGCCGACTGCTTGAAGCGATGAATTTTTGCCGCCGCACCCAACACCCATGCAAGCGGCACAATCGCCAGCGCCGAAGGCCGCAGCGCAAACACCGCGAACAGAATCGCTGTCGCCAACCAGAGTAAAACGCAGCCGATAAACCACGTTCGGGTGGAATCGTGCTGAGCTTGTTGATCCATTGCGGGCGATCCTCGCGGCGTTTCGCTGCGGGGTGCAGCAGATTCGATGATACGCTTTCTGCATGATTGAAACTGTATCTGCACCCAACGACGACGCGCTCACTGAGCGCCGTTTCTCCGGTGTGTCGCGTCTCTATGGCGACGCTGGTTTTGCAGCCATTCGCGCAGCGCATGTTGTGGTGGTGGGGATTGGTGGCGTCGGCTCGTGGGCGGCGGAATCCTTGGCGAGGAGCGGTGTTGGTGCGCTCACGCTGATCGATTTAGATGTGGTGGCTGAATCAAACTTGAATCGGCAGGCTCATGCGAGTGTCGCCAATTTAGGCCGCAACAAAATCGACGCGATGCGTGAGCGAATCATGGGCTTTGCTCCGGATTGCGATGTGTCTGTGGTGGATGATTTCGTGACGCCTGAGAACGTATCGCTGCTGCTCACCGACCCCACCGCGCTGGTGATCGACGCGATCGATCAAGTGCGCGCCAAAGCGGCTCTTATTGCGCTCTGTGCATCGCGAAAGCAGCGCATCATTGTGTGCGGCGCGGCGGGCGGCAAATCGGATGCGACGTCGATTCGCAGCGCCGATTTAACTCGTACGACCAACGACGCATTGCTCGCCAAACTTCGTGCCGATCTGCGAAAGTTTCACGGCTTTCCGCGCGGCGAGAAAAAGTTTGGTATCACCGCGATATACAGCGAAGCGCAGCAATTCGGCCGCGCAGACGACGCCGCTGCGGGTCTGGCCTGCGCGGGCTACGGCTCGGTGATGCACATGACTGCGGCCATCGGATTGGCGGCGACAGGGGAAGCGCTCCGCCAGATTGCAGAGCCAGCAAAGCCTCGCTAAGCGCGCAACGGCAGACGTCGCCAGTTCTTTCATACTCGCCTGACTAATTCGTCAAGTGCCATATTCCGTCTGGCCTACACGACGCTTTTCGTTATTTTCAAAATACTAAAAAACGTGCGTCTGCCCTCGCATTAATGGCGCTTTGAGATAAAAAGCTGTTAGGTCAATCTAAGCCAGTTTAGGTAAGGCCTCCGCACAACGCCAGCATCCCTCGTCGCGTCAGCGTCGCTGCTGCAGATACCCTGAAGTCAATCCCGAAAACGTGGGGCGGCCCCACAGGAAACCTTGTTGCAACACGCAGCCGTGATGCTTCAAAAAATCAGCCTGTTCGTGATTTTCGATGCCCTCACCGATGGAGTGAATCCCAAGCTCTTCCGCCAAGCCAACCATCGCGCCAATCAGCGTCTCAGAGCGCTCACTCACTCCGATTTGCGACACGAAATGCCGATCAATTTTGATGGCATAAACCGGAAAGCGCGTGAGGTAGCCAAAGTTCGAAAATCCGGTACCGAAATCATCAATGATGATGTGCACACCGGCGGCTGAGAGCGCCGTGATGTTGGCGGGTGAGGCGTCTGCTGCACGCACAAAGTCTTCTTCAGTGATCTCGAGCTCAAGTCGTGTTGGCTCAATGCTGGAGGCGTCTAAGATGCGCAGCAAATCGGCCGCGAAATCCGCGCGTTGAAACACCCGAGGGTGAATATTGATGGTGAGCGGTCGGTTTGCGATGACTTGATTATTTTTAGCGATTTCAAACGCCTCACGAATCACCCAATCGCTCAGCGCGCTGGTCAAACCCGCACCGTCAACCTCGCGGATGAAGTCGTTGGCGAGCATCAAGCCTCGGTAAGCGTGTTGCCAACGTAACAAACACTCGTGCGAGTGAACGGTATTGGTCACCACATTCACAATCGGCTGAAAGTGAATGCAAAACTCATTGTTGGGGAGTGCTTGGGCCAACTCGCGTCGCATCAACATCGTGGCACGAAGCGCATCAGCGGCGTGCCGATCAAACCAGCGCGCTGTGTTGCGGCCAGCGTCTTTGGCTTGGTAGAGTGCGACATCCGCATGCCGAATCAAATCCTCGGCCGTCGTGCCGCCATCGGGAAACGCTGCGATTCCGGCGCTGGCGGTCGAAAACACCCAATGCCCCTCAGCCATCACCGGCTGACGCATCGCTTCAAGCGCGCGCTCGGCAATCGGTGGCACTTCTCTCTCAGGGTCTTCATAGCGAGCAAATAACAACAATTCATCGCCGCCGAGCCGGGCAACCGCGAGCTTGAGCGGATCAATGGCTTTCAAGCGCTGCCCGAGCTCAACGAGCATCGCGTCGCCCACGGCATGGCCGTAGACATCGTTGATGCCCTTGAAGCCGTCGATGTCAAAGAGTAATGCGGTAGGACGAGCACCTCCCTCCTTCACACCCTCGATCCAACCGGTGAGCGTTCGCATCGCTGTCCGGCGGTTGTAGAGCCCGGTCAATGCGTCGTGATTGGCGTTGTGACGCAGTCGTCGCTCAAACGCTTTACGCGCAGTGACTTCATGAGCGCACAACACGATGGCCTGGACCGCCGCATCGTCGAGCGAATTGAGAAGCGTTGCCGCGAACACTTTGATCTCACCGTTGAGCGAGGTCATTTCAAACTCAAAACTCAGCCGACCAAGTTCGCCGCGAAGCATCGCATCAAACGCAGATTGCACGCTCTCAGCATTGTCGATGCGGAGCGCGTCAAAGCAGCGGCGGCCCACGATCGCATCGGCGGGCCAGCCAGTTACTCTGGAGAGCTCAGCACTCTCAAAACGAATCACGCCCATGCGATCAAGAAGCAGCATGACCACGGCCGATTGATCGACGACCGATTGCCACGCAACGCTCACTCGGGGCTGCTCTGGATCGGGCAGCAAATCATCGGAATCCGTGTTCACCGAAAATTCGGGCACAGAATCCAACAGGGTCGAAATTTTGGTCGCTCGTTCCATAGTCGCGCTACGGTTTGTTAGTGTGCTGCGGCTATCGTTGCCACTTCGGTCTTGGTCACACTGTAGCTTAAAAACAAGGCATAACGTGGAGAAGCTCGCAGATTTGAGCAG
>JAAFHR010000125.1 GCA_013298455.1 Betaproteobacteria bacterium
ATCGCACCAGCGGTGCTGTCGACTTGCATGTAGGTTGTTGAGCCGGTCGGAACCGTCGACACATTGTGGTCTTGGCCGTAGATATTTTGGCCATTGACGGCACCACCGAGCACGAATTGGAAATTGCCCCAACCATGGTCAGAGCCCTTGCCGTTTGAATCAAGCGTGCGACCAAATTCACTCATGGTGAATGTGGTGACCTTATCCTGCGCGCTGCTTCCCGCCGCGCCGCCAACAACTTGAATATTGCCCAGCGCCGTCCAGAACGCATTGAGCGCCGTACTGATTTGGCGATTCAATGGGCGATTGTTTTTCCAGAAATCGTCGTGCGTATCGAATCCACCGATGCCAACGAAAAACACCTGCCGTTTCATCGGCGTACCGGTCTGCGGCCCCAAGTCGTTACTTGCACGAATCATCGCCGCAACCATCCGCAACTGTTGCGCGAGCTGGTTTCGATTGATATCAACGCTACTCGCGTTAAACGGCGTGAGAATGTCTTCGGTCGGCGGCGCGTTCAGAAATGCCGCGGTAATCGCGCGCTCTGTTTGCACCGATTGATCAGCAATTCCGCGCCACTGGTCGTGATAGATCGAGACATTTTCAGGGGTCGTGCTGTACCGAGCGTTGACCGCCGCCATCAGCGGTGCGTTGCCCGCGAAGGCGATCGTACTGCCGTCGGAGAAGCGGCCAATCGGGATCGGGCCGCCACGCAAACAAAGTGGCAGCGCTGTATTAGTGCTGCCAACATCACACGTGCCGGCGTTTAAGCGCCCTTGTCGGCCGCTACCCATTTGGTAGGCGACAGCAGAGATGGTGGGCGATACGCTGTCGGTCAGCATAAACGCATTACTGCCATTGAGCGAAATCTGCGTGGCCACCTTTGAGTCGCGACCGCTCAAGCGATTCAAGTCGCGAATCGTAGGCGTGGAAGCGATGCGCCCACCGATGCCCACGGTCGGATTGGCGATGTCTGCGGTGGCGCTCATCCAGCCGCGTTGCTGATCATCGTGTGAATAGAGATTGATCGGGCGCTTGCCGCCGGTATTGGTGTACCACTGATGGCGACTGATGGGCGCGACCATCGGGCCGACGTTGGCCATGATGGCGAGCTTACCGCTTTGGTAGAGGTTTCGGAGCTCCATCATGTCGGGGTTCAGTGCGAACTGGCGACCAAAGGTGTTGGTGGTCCAGCCGCCTGTCGCGGGGTTGGCATTTCCGGTCAGCGAGTTTGCAACCGAGGCGCCACCGCCCACCGCCGTTAACGTAGTTGCGGCTAGCTGGGCTCGGGTGTGCGACAGATTTCCCGTGGTCAGGCTCTGATCCTGAGGATCACCGCCGGCGTTGTTGTTGGCGTTAGAGCGGGCGGCTGCATAGCGATCAAATTCAGCGTTGGTCGCAGCGGGCGCCGAACCCGCGCCGTCTTGATACGGAATCACGATGTTGGCGTGATCTTGACCGCCGTAGAAAAACACGCACACGATGGCTTTGTAATCATCCGCCACGGACGATGGCCCTACAGCGCCTGCAGCATGTGCGACGCGGCTGAGTGATTCGAGTGTAGGTAGGCCGCCAGCAACAGCTAGGGCAGTGGCTGCTTTGAGCGTGTCACGACGCGAGGGGTTGTATTTGAAATTCATGATGCAGTCTCTAGCGTTGAATTTGGAACTCGGGGCTGTGCACAACGAGCCAGAGCGCTGCCTTCACTCGATTTCTCTTTCGATCAGTGACCGTTGCCACGCTGGCGTTAGCCGCGAGAGTGGAGAGCGGATAAGCGCTCTCCAAAGCGGCTCCCAACGCCGCAAGGTTCGCAGAAGACATCGTGCCTCCGAGTAAAACCAAATTCAAGTAATCGAACAATCGTGCGGTATCCGACTGAACGGAGTAGAGATCCGCAAAGTTGGTCAAGATGCAGTTTGTGATGCCTGCATTGTCGTTGCAACCCTCTCCGACGTAAAAGCGTCCTCCCTGACGATAGACGTTGTTGCCACCGGTATCCGTGACCACGCGAGCGAAATAGTTTTGCGTGGCAGCAATGGCGGTCGTGGTCGTGATTTCAAACTCGGGGCCAACCGCGTTTGCCGCAGCGATCACGCCAGGCGGCGTGTACTCAGGGTGGTAGTAATTGAACACCGTCGCGGCCTGTAGCGGAGACTGGCTAATCCCATTGTCAACATCGTCTAGGCCGTAATGAAACTCAAAACGGTTGCGGCTGTTGGTTGCGTCAAAAGCACGGAACAGCGCCGAGAGCCGAATCATCGGCTCTTTGAGCTTGCCAAACTTTGCAAAATCAGCAGCGCTCAAGGTCGTCGCTGGCGAGAGCGCTTCATCATCGAGGAGCACTGCGCGGATCGTTGCCTTCATGTCGCCACGCACACCACCCGTGTTGTTAAACGCAGCCGTGACGCGAGCTACATAGGCGGGCGTTGGGTTTGAGGTGACGAAAAACTTGATCAGATGTTTGGCGACAAAGGGCCCGACATTCGGATGACAAAAGATGTTGTCAAGCGCTCGGTCAAGCGTTGAGTAAGCCATCGCTTTGCTTGATTTGGTGCGAAACGTGACGCCTGATCCGCTAATTTCGGCGGTGGTAAACGCGGGAAGCAATCCGGGGTTGGTAGCCGCACTAGCGATTCCGATAGCGGCACTACAAACGCCTAGCGATCCGGGGTAATCGGCGTATTTCAGGAGCTGCTTGCTGCCCACGTTGTGGTAGCCCGGAAAGGCGACCATGGGCCGCGCCCACGCCATGTCGACTGGCGGAAATGTGTAGGTCGGCGTATCAACGTCGTCGGTATCGGGCGACCAATTCCAGGTTGGGTGGGTGTTGGCATTTCTATCAACGCAGCCTGCCGAAGGGCGCGTCACGGCGTAACCTGCTGCGGGGAGTTCGCTCCCGGCAGGCAGCCCAGCCACATCGACTTTGCAATAGGGATCATCAAACGAAAATCCAGTAAAGACGCGAGCGAAACCCTTCACGGTGTTTTCATCGTACGCCGCGACCGGTTGACCGCTCACGAGCACCTTTTCGCCGCTGTTATCGAGCATGAAGAGCCCCACCGAAAAGAGCTGCAAAATCTCCCGTGCGAAGTTTTCGTTCGGGTTTGCTGAATTGCCGTCGTTTCGCAAGTGGCTCAAATAACGGCCCATAGCGGGCGCGAGTGCGACCTTTTCGAGGATGTCTCGGTAGTTGCCAAAGGCGTTGTCGGTGAGCATGTCGTAGTAGCCCGCGAGCTCGCGAGAATCGCTGGAGCCACCATTCGACGAGACCACTAAGACCTGCGAGAGCGCAAAAGCCATCCGCTGGCGGAGCTGATCTTTATTGAGGATCGCTTGATTCCAAAACGACTCGCGAATGTGTTTCGCATCAAGATTTTCACCAGCGGGCAGCGCGGCCTTGCGAGCCATCAGGTAGTTAAAGTGCGACTGCGGGCGTGGTGTGACGGCTGGGTTGGTTTGGTCATCAATCCACTGGGTGGCTTTTTGCTTAAACGACGAGCCACTGGCGTTGGCGAGGCGCGTAATTTCCGCGCGAGTCGGGCCGAAGGTAGTGCGAATCAGAAACTTCGCAGCCTCGATCTCAGCCGCCGTTGATGCGGGGTAGGCAAAGGCTGGACATCCGGCGTTGGCGTGAGCAATTTGAGACGTCGGCGTGATCCGAGTGGCGTAATCGCTACCCAAAGCACCTGCTGTAAGCGTGGGCCAATTGGGCGCTGAAAAACCGAAGCTCAGGCGGGAGAGAAACGCGACGTCATCGAGATCAAGGATGCCATTGCCGTTGACATCCAGCCGCGCCAAATTAGCAACGATGTAGCTCTCAATCGAGCCCGCATTGGTCGCAGCAATCCGGGTTCCGGCGACCAACGCTGCGCCACGTAGCCCTTTGGCATAGCGATGCAGCAACAGAGAATCTTCTGTGGCCTCAAACGCGCCGGGTTGGGTGTTTTGAGTCACGTTCACGGGGCAGTCGGCCGGGCTTTGTGCCCGAATTGGCGCTGCGGCGAGTAGGCAGCACGCAAGCGCCGTCAGCGGCAAAAAACTATGCAATCGCTTCATGAGGTATCTCTTTTCTAGGCTCCGGACTTAGAGTTTATGCCAACGTCATGAACCGACCAAAACCGAGGTTCAACGGCAAATTTCGACAGATTAACGGTCAAAACTACTCAGAAAGTTCGGTAAAACAACGTATAGCTTTTTAACTTACGCTCTTAGGATTATGGGGTTAAATGAATTTCAGTGTTATTTCAAAAATAATGCTAAACAGCGTCAAGCCCCTAACAGGCTTATCGTTTAGTAAATAAGCTGGCGAGAAGCTGCACAACAATTCCACGCCCGACGGATCGATCACCCGAGCGACTCGTCTTAGACAAGCCAACCGTAGTGCCAGCAATTAAACCATCGCACCGGTGAGCCAAGCCTTGCGTCGCGACTGTGCGGACTCATCCGCACTTTGATCGAGCGCCAACGCCATCGTATCAATCGGTGGCGTTGGAACGACCAGCGTGGCGCGCCGCAGATGATCGTGTCGGAAGTAATCAATCTGCACGACCTCACCCGTGACCAAACGCACAACGTGCTTGGCAAGCGTTGAGCGCGTTGCCCGAAGTCCGTCGATGGCGACCAGCACATCGCCCGCCGCGAGCCCCGCCGCATGCGCTGCCGAGCCGTTCAACACGTAGCGAAGCGTGGCCTCGCCCGCCTCAGAAACCACGACGCCCCAATGCCGAAGATGCGGCTCCATATCGCCTACGGCCACCTTGGTCATCGCACCGCCCCGGTCGCCCGACGACACCGAAGCCCGCGCATCGGCCTTCAGCGCAAACGGCGCACACGCTGCGCGCCAATCGGGGTCGTCGGTGCCGTTGACGTGCATGGCTTCGAAATCACGCAGCGATAAACCGCTGACTCGCTCAAAAATCGCGAATACATCTTCCGGAACGCCCACATTTTTTCGCCCGAAGTGCTGCCACAGGTGGCGCATCACATCGTCGAGCGTCACGGCACTCTGCGCACGCAAATGCCAATCCAACAGCAGCGCGACCAGGCCGCCCTTCACGTAGTAACTCACCACTGCATTGGGCGCGTTTTCATCTTGCCGATAGTACTTCGTCCATGCATCAAAACTCGAATCCGCAACACTTTGCAAACGCCGCGCTGGCGTTCGCATCACCTGCGTGACGTGTCGTGACAAGAGCTTCAAATAATCTGCCTCGGTGATGAGCCCCGTGCGCAGCAGCATCAGCTCGTCGTAGTAGCTGGTGAAGCCTTCAAAGAGCCACAACAAGCGGCTGTATTGCTCGCTCTTCGTGTCGTAAACACGCGCTGAATTCATGAATGCCAGCGGCCGAATTCGCTTCACGTTCCAGGCGTGAAAATATTCGTGACTGATGAGCGCCAAGAGCTCACGATAGCCTTCGCTGATCGATGCCACGCCCTTCACCGGCAAATCGTGTCGCGGACAAATCAGCGCCGTACTAGCGCGGTGCTCCAAACCGCCGTAGCCCTCGTCCACCACATGCAGTTGAAACACGTAGTGCTCGAACGGCGGCTTTGCATTGGCGCCGTCAGCAAACAACTCGCAGTGGCCTTGGCAAATTGTTTGCGCGTCGCGCTGCAAGCGCTCCAAATCACCGCGATGCACGCCCGAAACTACAAAGCGATGCGGCACACCACCCGCAGTAAATGTGAACTCGTCAAAGTCAGCACATTCAATCGGATGATCGATGAGCTCATCGTAGTTCGCCGAGACGTAGCAACCGAAACCGCGCTCATCGATTTGCTGCGGAGTCATCGATGTTGCGAGCTTCCACATCTCACCGCCCGCAAACGCTGGCCGCTCCACCTCAAACGTACAAGGCGAGTCAGCCGCAGCATCATCGCAAAGCAACGATGCAGCCGGGTTCACAAAGCCTCGCGCCACATCAAAATAGTTCGACCGAACCGTGCGATCCCAAGCGTAAACGCGGTATGAAATCGTGAGCGGCGAATCCGCAGTGCAACGCATTTCCCACGTTGCTTTATCCAGCTTCGTCACAGCAACGGCCTGACCATGCTGTGAAGCAGTCAGCGTCACAATGTTCCGGGCAAACTCACGAATCATGTAAGAGCCCGGAATCCACGCCGGCATCGACACCCGCTGAACTGGCGCGGGCTTGTCAATCGTCATCGTAACGTGCAACACATGCCCCGCAGGGTCAGCAAACGCGAGGCGGTAATGAGGCAATTTCGATCCTATCGGCGGTGGGCTGCGCAGCGCACGCGCGCACTGAGAAAAGCGTGGCACCCCGAAGACGAATCGAACGTCCGACCTACCCCTTAGGAGGGGGTCGCTCTATCCACTGAGCTACCGGGGCACGGGTTTGATTGTAGGCGAGCAAGTTCGCGCTTCAGTGGCCGCGACTGAGGAGCAAGATGTAGGCGCTGCCCTGGCTGCGCCCGTACGTCATCCGGAGGATTGTTGCGATTGCCGCCGCTGTTCGCGCCCAGGTGCGCTCCTACAGACCCGCTTACGCGTAGAGACTTCTCGCCAGCTTCGCCCCAGCCGCTAACGCATTCAACTTCGCGCGAGCGATGCTGCGATCCATGGGTGCCATGCCGCAGTTGGTGCAGGGAATGAGTTTGTCTTTAGCAACGAATTCAAGCGCTTTGCCGATGGTGGCAGCAACTTGCTCAGGCGTTTCAACGATGTCGCTGGCGACATCGATCACACCGACCATCACGGTTTTGCCTTTGAGCAAACCGATCAAATGCATGGGCACTTTCGAGTTCATGCATTCGAGCGAAATCTGATCGATTTTGCTCGCGGCGAGTGCAGGAAAAATGGCCTCGTATTGTCGCCATTCGCCGCCCAAGGTTTCTTTCCAATCTAGGTTTGCTTTGATGCCGTAGCCATAGCAAATGTGAACGGCCGTGGTGCAGGTCAAACCTTCGATGCATTTGTGAATCGCGTCAACGCCCCACGTTTTTACGTCGTCCATGTAGACGTTAAATGCGGGCTCATCGAACTGAATGATGTCAACGCCATCGGCCTGCAAAGCGCGTGCCTCTTGGTTGAGAAGCTCTGCGAATGCCATGGCGAGCTTCACTTTGTCGCCGTAGTATTGGTCGGCCAAGGTATCGATGATCGTCATCGGGCCGGGCATGGTGATTTTGATTTTTTGGTCGGTGTGTGCTCGGAGCAGTTTCGCTTCGGCTTGATGCACGCGGCCTTTGAGTTTGAGCGGACCGGTGACAACTGGCACCATCGCGTCGTAGCGATTGTTTCGGATGCCCATCTTGACTTTGTGCTCGAAATCGATGCCCTCGACAAACTCCAAAAAGCCGTGCACGAAGTGTTGCCGCGATTGCTCGCCGTCGCCGATGATGGTGAGCCCAGCGTCTTCTTGTTCCTTCATCCACAACAGCGTGGCGTCACGTTTGGCGGCGACCAAATCATCTCCCTGCTGCAACCACGCAGGCCAGAGTTTGTTGGTTTCGGAAAGCCAAGCAGGTTTGGGCAGGCTGCCGCAGACGGTGGCGGGGAAGAGTGGTGTGGTCATGGTGGCGTGGTTTTGTTTGAAAAGGCAACGACGAGGCGTTTACTGGGGATGGGGATGAGGGCCGGAGTTCCGTTCGCCCTGAGCTTGTCGAAGGGTTGCTCTCAGGGCACCAACCCTTCGACAAGCTCAGGGCGAACGGTGAAGCGTCCGAGCGCTCGTGGACGACGCGAAACGATAGCCGCAACGCAACTTACCGCCGCTTCGCCGCATCTAGAACTGAATTCCGTCAATGAATCTTAGCTGTATCGCTAAACGCCTTATAGCATCGAGGCTGACAGCATATTTTAACGATTTTCGAAAGAACAATAAAAGCGCGCCAAAGCCTTTATTAACTTGGCGTTTCGAAATAAAGTTTGATTTTAAGAAACCATCAACAGCAAACCCGCTTTTCGCCCCTCGGCCAACAGCACGTTGTACGTTCGGCAGGCTGCCCGCGAATCCATCACTTCGAAACCGATTCGAGCATCACGAAGCGGTTGCAGCGAGGCGGGGGCGGGAAACACGAGCCGTGCGCCGGTGCCGATGATCACGATTTCGGCGTCAATCAACGTGCCGGCCGCGACCGACGCGGCATCCAAAGGCGCATTGACCGACCAAGCCGTCGGTGCATGGTTGTGCGACAGCGCAATGGGGGTGTTAAAGGACGCCGTACCCACTCGCACCGAGCCGGGCTCAAAGCCCGTGATGGTGAAGTCGTCAGCGGATTCGCGGATGAACTGGAGTGCCATAGTGGCTTGATTTTCGCTGATTTGACCCGGTCGATCAGTCAGCTCGCGCAACAACACGCTGTCATCCTGAGCGGCGCGAAGGATCGGGTGGCGATCAGTGGGTCTCCGTTCGAGCAGATGCGTTCGCCACCTGATCCTTCGCGCCGCTCAGGATGACGAGTCTGCGGCTTTGCTGCACTGCATTAAACTAGAGCCTCGGTGCCCCCACTGTCTGCCGGATTTGCCGTCGGATCGTAGCGGGGTAATTCAACATCCTTTGCACCAGGACCATAGCCATGCAAACTGACTTTCCGCGCATCAAGCGGCTTCCCCCTTACGTTTTCGCGATCACCT
>JAAFHR010000126.1 GCA_013298455.1 Betaproteobacteria bacterium
GGGTTGAGGGCGAAAAATTCGCTGTAGACGTTTTTGGGCGAATAGGCGCAGCCAGTGGGGAAGGTGTCACCGACCACCGCCCACTGTGGTTCGCCAAACAAGCAGAGCACTTTGCCCAAATCATGAATGAAACCGGTGAGCACCATCCATTCCGGTTCGCCGTTGGCGCGCATTGCTTCGGCGGTTTGCACGAGGTGATCGATTTGCGGGAGGGCGATGTCTGGGTCGCTGTCGTCAACCAAGGTGTTTAAGTAATCGAGCGCGGCCCACGGCGTCATCTTGGCGCGGTTGAAGCTCAGATACTGCGCCTTTTTCGCGAGCACGAATTCATGCGTTTGCTTGGCGTGATTTTCACGGTAGAACTCGCGCACGGTGTCGACCGCATCGTCGCGTTGCGGCGCGGTGTAATCACGAAAGGCGTGTTGGGTTTCTTCTTTCGCGAGGTGCGTGGCTAGATCCATAGTTTCCATTGCTCGACCCTGTGGGCGCGGACTTGGACGCGCTCGATGACGTTTTTCGGTGTGGATGAGCGCGGCCAGGTCCGCGCCTACAAACGAGCGCGGCCAGATTCGCGCCTACCTGCGATTGCGGCTTGCGCCGCATCTCGCATTAACCTGTCTCTGCGAGTTTTTTTAAGTTCGTGAGCCCCGCCTCGAAATCCGGGCCGACGAGGCGATCCATAAACAGCCCAAACCAGCGCCCCAACGGGTTCATGCCCGAGTCGCCCGACATTGACCAGGTGACTTTCGTGCCGTTGCCCACGGGCTCGAATTTCATCTCGCCGGGGGCTGGGCTCATGCCCTCCATTTGAAACGCGTAGGCAAGGCGCTTATTGGGCTCAACGGCGGTGAATTCCATCGCGCCGTTGCCCTCGGATTGGCTCTTCCACGACCATTTCGCGCCCACGCCCGATTCGGGGCCGCTGTAGGTGAGCTGCATGTTGGGATCGCGCTGATTCCATACCGTCCAAGTTTTCCATGTTTTGACGGTACTCACCATCGGAAAGATTTTTCTGCGGGTGCATTGATCGTCATGGTTCGCTGCGCGGAATAGCCGCTCGGCAGCAGAAAGCCCACAAGGAGCATCAAGACAACGAAACCGATCAAATACTTGAGTAGGTTCAGGGCAATTCGCATGGGTGTCTCCGAGCGCAGTGGTGGGGCGCTGATCCAGCCAATTCTCTCGCAATCGAGGCAATTGCGTAACATTCCGGCTCTGGTTTTGAGCTCACAGCTTCTGAATCAGAGTGTGGCGGTAAACCGCTGCGTCCGTACCGCGTTACTCTGCCCGCGGTCGATCTAGACTGAATCATTTCAAAGTGAAAACCCCTATGAAACGCTCCCTCCTCGTGTTGCCCTTGATGGCCTTTGCGTTCGCTGCGCTGCCAGCGCTCGCTCAAGATACCATCAAAATCGGCGAAATCAACAGCTACAAAGCGCAGCCCGCGTTTCTCGAGCCCTACAAAAAGGGCTGGGAATTAGCCATTGAGGAAGTCAACAAAGCCGGTGGCGTAAACGGGAAGAAGCTAGAGACGCTCTTTCGCGACGACAACGCCACGCCGGGCGACGCTGTGCGCGCGGCCGAGGAGCTCGTCTCTCGTGAAAAAGTTGCGCTGATTTCAGGTACGTTTTTGTCGAACGTCGGGCTTGCCGTGGGCGACTTTGCGAAGCAGCGGAAGGTGCTCTTCGTGGCCTCGGAGCCTTTGTCGGACAAGCTCACTTGGGCCAACGGCAATGCCTACACCTACCGTTTGCGCGCCAATACCGCGATGCAAGTTCGCATGCTCGCCCCCGAAGCAGCAAAGCTCAATAAAAAGCGCTGGGGCATCGTGTATCCGAACTACGAGTACGGACAATCGGCTGCCAACTGGTTCAAAAAGTCGTTGATCTCCGCGCAAACGGGTGGCGTTGAATTCATCGAACAAGCCGCACCACTGGGCAAGATCGATGCGGGCTCCGTGGTGCAGGCGATGCTAGACGCCAAGGTGGATGCGGTGTTTAACGTGACCTTCGGTGCGGATTTGCAAAAGTTTGTTCGCGAAGGCAACACACGCGGTTTGTTCAAAGATCGCCCCGTGGTGAGCTTGCTCTCAGGGGAGCCAGAGTATCTCGACACGCTCAAAGATGAAACGCCCGCAGGATGGATCGTCACTGGTTACCCATGGGCTGAAATCAACACGCCCGAGCACAAAGCGTTTCGCGCGGCGTACGAAGCCAAGTACAAAGACTACCCGCGTTTGGGCTCGGTGGTTGGCTATGCCACGGTAAAGTCAATCGCCGCGATGCTCAAAAGAGCGGGCTCAACCGACGTCGCAAAAATGCAAGCCGCGATGAAAAACCTTGAGGTGATGTCGCCGTTTGGAAAAATCACTTGGCGCGCCCAAGACAACCAATCCACGATGGGCGCCTACGTCGGAAAGCTCGCGCAAAAAGACGGCAAAGGCGTGATGACGAATTGGCGCTACGTAGATGGTAAAGACGTGCAGCCAACGGATGAGGATGTGAAGCGTTTGCGGCCGATGTAATTTGTTGGCGACTCAATGACTTTGACTAATCATCAGAATGACTTGGGAGCAATCCCAAGTTTCGCCGCCTTCCAAACGCTGCTGGGGCGGCGTTTCGCGATGGCGACCCAATCCGATAGCGCATCGGCGGAGGCACTCAAAACACAGGTGACTCTCGCTGCCTTGGAAAACTTGTCGCTCGATGCATCGACTGAGACGTTTTCTTTGAGTTTTGCGAGTGACGCTGGCAATGAGGTGTTCCCTCAAGCGGTGTATCGATTCACTGGCGTGGATGATGGTCTTGACCCGTTTCATGTCGACTTGTTCACGGTGCCCGTTTCGTTCAGTGAGCGTGGCGTTGCGACTTACGAATGCATCGTGAACCGGATGCGATCTGCTTCGGAGCGTTGATGAGAGTAGCGTTTGAAGGCTTGAGTCTACGCCCCGCTGTGCCGCAAGATCGAGCCTATTTGTTGACACTTTTCGCCGAGGTTCGAGCTGACGAATTCCGGCAAGCGGGCTGGCCAGCCGAGCAGCTTGCTTTGTTTCTGGCGCATCAGTTTGAGCTTCAGGATCGGCACTACCGAGCGCAGTACCAAGATGCGGACTTTTGGATTGTCTTACTCTCCGATCAAGACGGAGGCGGCGCGTTGCCTGTCGGGCGGCTCTATCGATCTAAGCACGCTGAAGCCCGCATGGATCGCATCATTGAAATCACAGTGACGCAAGCCTTTCGCGGGCGCGGGATTGGCAGCGCATTAGTTCGGGCTGTGTTGGACGATGCCGCAGCGCGGCACCACGATGTTGGCCTTGCCGTCGAGCCTAATAACCCAGCGATGGCGCTCTACAAGTCCTTGGGGTTTTTAATGACGAACGCGCATCCGGTCTACACCGAGATGCGCTGGTCGTGCGGCAGCGCCGAGAATCGCTAATCAGGAGAGGCGGTTAAACAGCGCCGTGGCGCTTGTGCCGCCAGCATCAACGCTCAAAAAAACGGGGCCCGATCCCAACTCGGTGTGAACCACCTGATACAGCCCGCTGCAAAGCGTTGCCGCGGACGTATCCGCCGTCTCAAATCGCAGCTCGAAACAACGGCCAGGTCGCACGTCGGTGCCGGGCAGTGCAACTACGCTTTTTAAGCTCACGCGTCGCTCGGTCTTCGCACGGCTCTCCGGTGCAGATACCAGCGTTAGCGAAAACTGCCCGTTGATGTGGTCGGCGAAATGCTTCGCATCAAGCTCCGTGAGCGATGGCTTGGCGGCGAATCGTTTCGTCACTAAGCCAGACGCCGCTGCGGGCAGGCTCGCGGCCGCCACCGCAGCGCCCATGGAGCCAGAGGCCACGCCAAGAAACTTGCGTCGGGAGTTAACGTCGTGAATGAACTCAGAGGCCATAAGAATTGAGCGAGGAGGTTTGTGACGCGCGAAGGATACACCTGCAACGAGAAAAGCGTGTTGATCCCGAGGTTTCGCCGGCCGATCGACGCGAGATGAGCCCGCAATAGCAGCGCGCTCAGAAAACTGCTCGTGTTGTTGAAACAACTGCAGCGGCTCGATTGTCAAGTCAACGATAAAGCGCGACAATCTCGGGTCTTGGCGTTGATTGAAAAGCATCGTGGCAGATCCCTTCCTTGGCGAAATTCGCCTGTTTACCTTTTCCTTTGCACCGCGCGGCTGGGCGCGATGCGATGGACAGCTGCTGCCCATCCAGAGTAACCAAGCACTTTTTTCGCTGCTGGGCACGACCTATGGCGGCAACGGTACTAGCAACTTTGCGTTGCCCGATTTGCGTTCGCGAGTTGCTGTGGGCGTCGGTGGCTCGCTCGGGTTTGTTGAGGGTCAGCGCGTGGGGGCAGAGGCTCACACGCTACTGGTTTCAGAGTTGCCTTCGCATACGCACTTGGCGTCGGGCTCAACGCTCGCGGCGACCAGCACCAACCCCGCCAATCAAATCCCCGCACGGGCCGCCACCAACCCTTATCGCAGCAATCCAGTGAACGTAGTGGCGATGGACGCGAGCAGCAACACTGCGGCGGGCGGCAGTCAAGCGCACGAGAATCGCCAGCCATTCACCACCTTAAACTTTTGTATCGCCTTGCAGGGGATTTTCCCCCCCCGCTTTTAATCATGTCGCAACCCTACGTTGGTGAAATTCGGCTCGCTGGCTTCAACTTTGCGCCGTCGGGCTGGTTGTTTTGTGATGGCAGTCTGCTACCGATCGCTCAGTATGACACGTTGTTTCAGCTAATCGGCACCACGTATGGTGGGAACGGGCAAACGACGTTTGCGCTTCCCGATCTGCGTGGACGTGTGCCGATCCACCAAGGGCTCGGTGCGGGGCTCTCTAATGCCCTAGTGATTGGACAGACTGGCGGGGCTGAAAGTGTCAGGCTATCGGTCAATCAAATTCCGATACACATCCACCCTTTGGCGGTGGCTGGTGTGGGCGGCGTGGCCACCGACAGCCCAGCCGCTGCCACGCTCGGCTCAGGCGGCGTCGACATCTACGCCGCCACCGGACCGACGCTTGCCACGATGGCGACGATTCCCGCGATTGACGCCACGGGTGGCTCACAAGATCACGAGAATCGTCAGCCTACGATTGCGATCAATTACATCATTTCTATGTTTGGTATCTTCCCGAGTCCTCCATGATGGACAGCACGCATAAAACTTTTGGGGTTTCGACTCATGGCTGATCAATTTGTGGGCGAAATCCGCCTAGTGGGGTTTAACTTTGCGCCCCTCGGCTGGGCCAACGCCAATGGATCGTTGCTGCCCATCTCCCAAAACACAGCGCTGTTCTCTCTGCTCGGCATCAACTTTGGTGGTAATGGCCAAACGACCTTCGGCCTGCCGAATCTGGATGGTCGTGCCGCTGTTGGATTTGGGCAAGGGCCGGGTTTAGCAAATTACAACCTTGGGCAGAGCTTTGGAGAAAACAGCGTCACCATCACCAATACGACCATGCCCGCGCACAGCCATCCCCGAGCTGTATCGACTGCGCGGGCTGATCGAAGCAACGCCACGGGCAATATCGCAGCTGTGACGAGCGATGCGGTGTACGGCAATCCGGCGACTGCGGTCAGCATGGCAAGCACTGCTCAGAGTGCAACGGGCCTAGGTCAACCGCACAACAACCTAATGCCTTCGATTGTGCTGCGCTACATAATCGCGCTGCAGGGTATCTTTCCGCCGAGGGCTTAGCCGTGCGCTTCACAGAAAACCTAGCCTTGCGCAAGCTCATGGGTTGCATGACCCTGTCGCTGCTACTTGCGCCCTCTATGGTTGCATCAGCCGCAGTGGTAACGAGTGCTTCTGACAGCGGGGCAGGCACCCTTCGGAGCGTCGTCACCGCAGCGGTTCCCGGAGAGCTCATCACCTTCGCCCTCCCAGACAACACCACGATTAACTTACTGAGTCCGCTCGCGATCAATAAATCGGTTGAGATTTCGGGGCTGAGCGTGCCGGGTCTCACTTTAAGCGGTGGCGGTACACGTCCGATCTTGACAACGAATGCGCCGATCACGGGCGCGCCGCTGGTGCTTCGGGGAATTCGTTTGACGCAGGGTTTCGCGACCAAGGGTGGCGCGATCAACAATGCCGGTGCTCTCACGCTTGATCGAGTGGCCATCGCGGCCAACACGGCGTCTGAAGGCGGCGGGGGCATCTTTAATAGCGGAGCACTGCTGCTCCTTCACAGCGAGGTGAGCGAAAACACCATCTCGTCGAGCACCGGCGTTGGCGGCGGAGGAATTCTGAGCGATCAAGTGGTGGGTCAACCAGCACCTACGCTCACGCTACTCAACACGACCGTTGCCCGTAACAGCGCGGCTCCACCGAGCTCGCTGGGTATGGCAGGCGGCGGTATCGCATTCGCCAACGGCTCGTTGACACTGCTGCACAGCACCGTGGCCAACAACACCGCACCCGGTGGCGGGGCGAACATCCATCAGGGCACGATCGCCAACACGTCGCTCCAAATGCGCGGCAGCATCGTGTCCGACGCTGCAACGTCTGTGGTGATGTCGGCTGAGAGCAATCTTTATCAGCCCGGCGGTGCCGTGATTGCTGCATTGCCCACGGGCGGCTACAACTTGGTGTCGCCGCGCTCTACGGCAACGGGTTGGCTCACGACCGATTTGCCGTCAAATACCGTTGTTGGATTAGCGAGTGTCGCGCTTGCCACCAATCGCGGCGTGGTGCGCTCGCTTGCGATTTCCAACACATCGCCTGCCTACGAGAAAATTCCGCTGACCAGCTGCCTCGACGAAAGCGCCCAAGTGTTGACTCGCGACGTCCGTGGCGTGCTGCGCGGCCCTGCAGGCGCGCTCTGTGAAATTGGTGCGTTCGAAGTGCAGACGGCCGCCGCGCCTTGCAACCTTGATATCAATGCTGATGGCCTAGCCACTGCAGACAAAGACGGCGTCCTGCTGAGCAGAGTGTTGTTTGGCGTTCGCGGGAGCAACTTGATTTCGAGTGTTCCGGTTTTCCCGCCTCGCTCACAGGCCACTGAAGTGGTGAGTTTCGTAGGAAACGCCGCGCCGTACGAAGTGTTTGGTCGCTCGCGGCTCGTGCCGCAGCCGCTTCGAGATGATCTAGTGTTGAGTCGACTGCTGCGCGGCGTGCCCGATGCGGCGCTGCTCGGCGGTATCTCGATTCCCTCAGACGCTGAGTTCTACACGGCTCGCAAGGTTCGCGAAAACGTCAACGCGCGTTGCGGAACCAATTTCGCAGGTTAGACTGACGATTCGCGTTGTTCGCTCCCCGCAAAGCGGCGCGGCGACTGATGCGGCTTGAGCCGCGCTATGCTTTCAAGCGATGACCGCATTTTTCCTCCAAACCCTTAACGGGCTCGCCGCCGCATCGTCGCTGTTTCTCGTCGCCGTGGGCTTGTCGCTGATTTTTGGTGTGACCCGGATCGTGAACTTCGCTCATGGTTCGTTCTACATGCTGGGTGTTTACGTCGCGTATTCGGTCGCGACGCATTGGGGAGGGGGGCTCGGGTTTTGGGGCGGCGTGTTGGCGGCCGGGTTGGCCGTTGCGCTCTTGGGCGTAATCGTTGAGCTCTTAATCCTTCGCCGAATTTACGCCGCGCCTGAGCTGCTGCAATTGATTGCCACTTTTGCGCTGGTGCTCATCATCAAAGACTTGGCGCTCTACGTTTGGGGCCCCGAGGATTTGCTTGGGCCGCGTGCGCCGGGCTTTAGTGGCGCGATTGAGATTTTCGGCCGTCCGTTTCCGACTTACGATTTGCTGCTGATCGTACTGGGAGCCGCGATGTTGGGCGCGTTGACGCTCTTAATGAAGCGCACGCGTTTCGGTTTGCTGCTTCGTGCCGCCACACAAGATCGAGAAATGACCGATGCGCTCGGCGTGAATCAAAAGCTCTTGTTTACGGCGGTGTTTGCGCTGGGCAGTTTTTTAGCGGGCGTGGGCGGTGCGCTGCAATTACCGCGCGAACCCGCGAGCTTGGCGATGGATCTCAACATCATCGCAGACGTGTTTGTTGTTGTGGTGATCGGCGGGCTTGGGTCGCTGCACGGCGCGTTTGTGGCGGCGATCATCATTTCGCTCGTCAAGGCTTACTGCATTGGGCTTGGGGCGACGACGCTCTTCGGCGTTGACTTTGAATTCAGCAAACTCACGCTAGTGGCCGAATTCATCGTGATGGCGCTCGTTTTGGTGTTTAAGCCGCACGGCTTGTTTGGGAAGCCGTTGACGCACGCCCGAACGACTCACTCGGTGCAGTCGCCGCTGAAGCAACCGGCTACATCACAATGGTTGGCGTTGGGTCTTGGCCTCGCTGCGCTGATCGCGTTGCCGTTGTTTGCAGACGACTACAGCGCAGTGCTAGCTACCGATGTGGCGGTGTTTGCGCTCTTTGCCGCGAGTCTTGGGCTCATCATCGGCACGGCGGGGCTCGGTTCGTTTGGGCATGCGGCTTACTTTGGTTTGGGTGCTTACGGCGCGGCGCTGGCAGCCAAAGCGGGCTTC
>JAAFHR010000127.1 GCA_013298455.1 Betaproteobacteria bacterium
CGCGAACGAAGGCGCAGGCGTGAGGAGTTTCATTCGCTGAGCGGGCGCGCTGACCGCCCCCTCTCCCCGTGTGGGAGAGGGCTGGGGAGAGGGGGCTAGTGGTTGGGAGTGCCATGATTGCTGCTCCTTCCGCGTTCCCCCTCTCCCCTAACCCCTCTCCCTCCGGGGGCGAGGGGAACTGACAACGACTTTGACGAAGCGACCACCGAAACAGAAACCCCATGAAACTCAGCCAAATTCTCTTCTCCCAAGGCTTCGGAACGCGCCGCAATTGCGCGGATTTGATTGCAGCTTCGCAAGTGTTTATCGATGGATCCGCCCGAACGAATCCTGACCAAGTGTTCGTCACTGAGGGCTTGCAGTTCAGCGTGCGCGGCGAGCCTTGGGCGTTTCATGCGGCGGCGTATCTGATGCTCAATAAGCCCGCAGGATTCGAGTGCTCGCACAAACCCAAGCATTGGCCAAGCGTGTATTCGCTGCTCCCAGCGCCGCTGCGTGATCGGCCTACGAAGACCGCTGTATCAGGCGTTCAGGCCATTGGTCGATTGGATCAAGACACCACGGGCTTGCTGATTTTGTCGGACGATGGCCAGCTCATTCACCGGATGGCGTCGCCCAAGCATCATGTGCCGAAGGTCTACGAAGTCACCACCGCCCGAGCAATCACCGATGCACAGGTTTCCGAGCTCGTTCAAGGGGTTGTGCTCAATGATGACCCAGCTCCAGTCGCAGCAAAAGCGTGCGAGCGGATCGATGCGCTGCGTTTGCGCCTAACGCTCACCGAGGGCAAGTATCACCAGGTCAAGCGAATGGTCGCCGCAGTCGGCAATCATGTGGACGCGCTGCACCGCGCGCAGATCGGATCGCTCAAACTCCCGACGGATTTGCCCGAAGGGCACTGGCGTTGGCTCAGCGCTGACGAGCTCGCAGCGGCGATGCAATCGAATTAGCGAAACGGCTCAGGTGAGCGTCAGCGTGCTAAGGGACAATAGGTTCTAAATCGGCCCTACTGAAGGATCCCACGTCATGTCTAGCACTCATCCGAGCTTCGATCAGTTCAGCGCAGAGATGCTCGCTGCGGGTTACGACGAGGTGCTTGAGCGGCCGTGGGCGGCACACGTTTTGGTCGACACGCACAGCCATCCATTCGAAGCCAATGCGATCGTTGCCAAAGGCGAAATGTGGCTCGCTGTTGACGGCGCGCCTGAGCGCCATTTGCGACCCGGTGATCGATTTCATCTGCTCGCCAACGTGCCACACACGGAGCGCTACGGCGCAGACGGCGCGACTTACTGGGTGGCGCGAAAGGCGTAGCTCAACGCAGCAGCGCGACCTCTAAATCATCAAGCGCATGGCTTAACCGCTCGGTTGCCACGCCCACGGCGCCTCTTGCGTCTCGCTTCGCCGTGGGGAGCAATTTGCGCTTCTCGTCACGCAGCATCCGCTCGTTCAATCGAACGCCGTACTGCGCAAATAGCGGCGTGAGCGTGTCGATCTTTGCGAGCAACTGCTGCCGCGTGTGCTGATACGCGTGCTCGGCCATACGGCGGCGGTTGGAATAGCTAAACACGTTCGAGAAGAACAAATCCGCATCGCCTTTCGATGGCTCCAGCACGACGAGCCGAGCGTCGGTGTAGGTCTTGGCGTAGCTCTCTAAGCTCTTTTCCAAACGCGAATGGATGAGCGAACGAAAGGTTTGCGAGAGTACCGTGGGCAGCCCACGCTCGCTCAGATGCGCTTGCGAACGCTGCGCCTGTGTACCGTTAAAAGGCACCAGAGGATTGATACAGATGACGAGCTTCGCGCCCGCTTTGAGCGCGCTCGATGCATGCAGCGTTTTGTTGAGCGCTCCGTCCACATAGTGACGCGCGCCGATTTTCACCGGCGGATACATCGCGGGCAGCGCGCTGCTGGCTTGCACCGCTTGCGAAATCGGAACGTGATTGAGATTGGTCGATCCAAACTCCACCGTTTCGCCCGAATCCAAATCGGTGGCGATCAAAAACAGCGGCGCCTTTAGCTCACGAAAATCGTTGGTGCGACCGGGTTTCGAGAGCAACTCGCGCACACCCGATTCCATCGCGCCATTGTCGAAAAGCCCCGTTGGCAGCACCGCAGATAAACGCTGCAGCTCATTAACGATGCGTTGCGGCTTCAAGCTCTTTGCCGTCGACCAGAGCGCTTGCGACACCGCGACAGGAAGCTTGGCGAGCCGCTTGCCATACTCACCGAACGCCGGGCGCATGAATACGCTCGATTCCAACAAATGTCCGTCGGGGCCTTCGTTTTCGATGAAGAGCTGCACCATCTCGCGCGGTGTGATGCCGTTGGCCAAACCGGCCGTGACGTAAGCGCCTGCGCTCACGCCGACATACGAATGCAGCCTCGTGAAATCGAGGGTTGGCAGCGCCTCAGAGAGCGCGGCGAGGGCGCCCACTTCGTAGATTGCGCCGAGCGGGCCGCCGCCTGCAAGGGCAAGGGAAATGGGGGGCGTAGCGTCAGCGGTAGCGTTGAAAGTCATAGTCGGGATAAACGCTCAAGATGAAAAGCGTCGTTCGATGTTTTGCAATATTTTGCGATGTTTTTGTGTTGATCCGAATGTAGGGTCAGCATGCCGTCAAAAAGATGAACACAAAAACGGCCACCGAAGTGGCCGCTCTGCTGCGGCGCAACATCGCCGCGAAATCACCTTGCGGTGTTTAGTTCACCACGCGGCTAGCGGTCGTTTTCGCTTTGGCAACTGTACGCTTCACCGATTTGGCGGCGAGCTTGGAAATGTCAGCTGCCATGCCGTTTGCTTTTTTTGCTGCTGCTTTGATTGGCGCTGCCACGGCTTTTGCAGGGCTCGCCTTTGCTGGCGCGGCCTTGCCAGCGTTCATCTTTTGAACTTGCTTGGTCAGCTCTTCCACACGGGCGGTGAGCGTCGCGATATCGGCTTTCGAGGGCACACCTAAACGGCTCACAGCGCGGCCTACGCGCTCTTCAAACACGGTTTCCAAACGATCCCACGCGCCAGCGGCCTTGCTCGTGGCCTCAGTGATCTTGCCCGACACTTCGGCTTGCACGTCGCTCACTTGCGCATCGGCAAACTTGCGTACTTTCTTTTGCAGACCAGCACCTTCTTTAACGAGCGCTTCAAACACTTTGCTACCTTCTTCTTGAGCTTTGGCGAATGCGCCAAGACCTGCCAACCAAATCTGGCTGGATGATTCTTTGACCGTGCCCAACAAGTTGGTGTCGACGGCGGCTTCTTTGTTGAACTTCTTAACCATGGTTGTGTTTCCTGTTTGTACGAGTGAAAAATCTGATGGAGTGAACTGTATGCTGCACCGATAGAGCGCGCATCCTAGAAACACTGGTTTTTCCTAGGAGCGTCGCTCTAGAATGGGTTTAACGTAAGGACTTGCAACATCTTACGGTGGCTGCATTGCATCGACCATCGTCGAACCGAACACACGCTTACTGCATCGACATTCAAGGAGGACAACATGACTTACTTCGTCACCGGCGCATCGGGGTTTATCGGCAAACACTTAGTGAAGAAATTGCTTGAGCGAAAAAACACTACGGTGTACTTTTTGATTCGTGCGGAGAGCAAAAAGAAGCTCCCCAAGATGATGAGCTTTTGGGGCGATGATGCGGCAAAACGCTGCATTCCCATCGTCGGCGATCTAGCCAAACCCGGGCTCGGTGTTTCGGCCGCTGACAAAACGAAGCTCAAAGGCAAGGTCAAACACTTCTTCCACCTCGCAGCGGTCTATGACATGACCGCTAGCGCGGAAGAGAACGAAATCACCAATGTGCTCGGTACCCAACATGCCGTGGCGCTTGCCAACGAGATCAAAGCTGGCGCGTTCCAACACATGAGCTCGATTGCCGTTGCGGGCAACTACGAAGGCGTGTTCCGCGAAGACATGTTCGACGAAGCCAAAGAGTATTTAGATCATCCCTACATGCGCACCAAGCACGAGAGCGAGCGCTACGTTCGCGAAAATTGCACGATGCCGTGGCGCGCCTACCGACCCGGCGTTGTTTTGGGCGACTCAAAAACCGGCGAGATCGACAAGATCGACGGACCGTATTACTTTTTCAAACTCATTCAGCGCATGCGCCAAATGCTGCCGCCGTGGATGCCAGCGCTCGGTATCGAGGGCGGTCGCGTCAACATGGTGCCGGTTGATTTCGTCGTCAACGCCACCGACCACATCGCACACGCCAAAGGCCACGATAAAAAAGCGTTTCACCTCACGGATCCCGCGCCGCTGCGAATTGGCGATTCGCTCAACATCTTCGCTCGCGCCGCTCACGCGCCGCAAATGGCGCTCCGAATCAACGCCGCGCTCTTTGGATTCATTCCACAAAGCGTGTTGAAAGGCATGATGAGCTTGCCGCCGGTGCGTCGCATCAAAAACGCGGTGATGAAAGATTTGGGCATTCCCGAAGACACGCTCTCGTTCATCAATTACCCAGTGCGCTTCGATTGTCGCGACACCCTGAAAGCGCTCGAGGGCACCAAAATCGAAGTGCCGCAGCTTGAGGATTACGCCTACAAGCTCTGGGATTACTGGGAGCGGAACCTCGATCCTGATTTGTTCATAGATCGTACGCTCAAAGGGCAGATCACTGGCAAAACCATCTTGATTACCGGCGGTACGTCGGGCATCGGCCAAGCGACGGCACTGAAGCTCGCAGCGGCGGGCTCCGCGAAGGCCGTTGTGGTGTGTGGTCGCGATCAGGAGAAGATCGATGAAACGATGAAGCTTGCAAAAAAGCATGGCGTGAAAATCGTTGCGTATCAAGCTGACGTGGCCGACGAAGTGGGTTGCGCAGCGTTCGTTAAAGCACTCGAAGAAAAACACGGTGGTGTCGATATCCTGGTGAACAACGCGGGTCGTTCGATTCGTCGTGCACTCGAATCGAGCTACGACCGTTTCCATGACTTTCATCGCACGATGGACGTCAATTACTTCGGCGCACTGCGAATTACGATGGGCGTGTTGCCCGGCATGACCGCTAAGAAAAAGGGCCATGTGATCAACATTTCATCGATTGGCGTGCTGACCAATGCGCCGCGTTTCTCGGCGTATGTGGCCTCGAAGGCTGCGTTGGATGCTTGGACACGTTGCGCGTCATCGGAATACAGTGACCGTGGCGTGAACTTCACCACGATCAACATGCCGCTCGTCAAAACACCGATGATCGCGCCGACAAAGATTTACAACAACGTGCCGACGCTTGAGCCCGAAGAGGCCGCCGACATGATCATTCGCGCCATCGTCTACAAGCCTGTTCGCATCGCCACCCGCCTAGGGATTGCTGGGGAAGTGCTGCATGCGCTTGCGCCGCGAATCGGTCAAATCGTGATGAATACGAGCTTCCGCATGTTCGGTGATTCCGAAGCGGCGAAAGGCAAGAAAAACGAAGTGACGGGCCCCTCGCCCGATCAAATCGCGCTTTCAAATCTGATGCGCGGAATTCACTTCTAGCCTCGCGCTCGGTAGCTTTCAGGCGCGATTGGCGTGTTGATTGAGAGGCTCCTCTCCATCGACGCGCCAATCGCGGTGAGATTCACGCGAACCAATCGGGTGGTCACACGACGAAGGTAAGCGCCCGTGCAGCATCCAAGATCAGTACCGAATCGACTGTTTTTGACGCAACAGCTTTTTTTGAAACACTATATTTTGTGACGAGCGGAGCACCATGTGTGCGAGAAGTTGATATTCGGCTTTTTCTCAACAGACGCCATAATTTGTAGGGGAAAGAGCAAAAAGAGGTGGGCAAAGGCGATGATTTGTTGCTCAGAGGGAACGAAAGCAAGAAATCAGTTCACTTTTAGGCGTAATTCGCTTTGCAAACAGCGCGAAATGGTCTCTAATCGCGCTTGAACTTCTAGGTGTGTTGCGGCAGAGCGAATCAAGCCGCAACAGCGCCCAAAAGTTCGAAACACATGTGTGCATCGATATCGTCAATTGACCTTAAGACTTTTAGGAGAATCAACCATGGCAGCAGCCAAGAAACCCGCAGCGAAAAAACCAGCCGCGAAGAAACCTGCAGCGAAAGCAGCAGCCGCGAAAAAGCCAGCCGCGAAGAAACCAGCGGCCAAGCCCGCTGCGAAAAAAGCCGCAGCTAAACCCGCTGCAAAAAAGCCCGCAGCGAAGCCAGCCGCTAAAAAAGCCGCAGCCAAGCCTGCAGCCAAAAAGCCAGCAGCGAAGAAGCCAGCCGCGAAAAAACGCACGCCCAGCGCAGCGTTCATGAAAGCGATGACACCTTCAGCATTGCTCGCCGCCGTCGTTGGCGCAACGCCGATCCCACGTACCGAAGTCACGAAAAAAGTGTGGGACTACATCAAGAAAAACAAACTGCAAGACGAAGTGAATCGCCGCATGATCAACGCCGACGCGAAGCTCAAAGCGATCTTCGGCAAAGCGCAGGTGTCGATGTTTGAAATGACCAAGCTGATCTCGAATCAGTTGAAGTAGTTTCGCTTCGTTTGAGTGGCGCGACGGCGCGCCGCATCAAAGCAAAAAGACCCGCGATTGCGGGTCTTTTTTTTGTTTGTTCGAATGAGCTTCGCTGGACTGTTGGGTTCGTCATTCCCGCGACGGCGGGAATCCAGACCTAGAGCACACAATTCCCGCAAAGACCTCTCATACAGCGCTGTTCCCGGTCTGGGTTCCCGCCCGAGCGCAGCGAGGTTTATCCTGAGCTTGTCGAAGGGCGGGAACGACAGCGCAGTAGCTTGCGCGAGATCTCGGGGTAGGCTGTTAGCGAACCACCAACGCCCAAACCACTGGCCCCGCGAGTAACAACCAACTGAGCGCGAACACGGTGATCGTTAGAAACACCGCCGCGCTGCCCAAATCCTTGGCGCGCCCCGAGAGCGGATGCTGATCGAGTGAAATGCGATCCACGGTGGCTTCGATGGCGGAATTGAGTAGCTCAACGATCAGCACCATCGCCGCAAGTGCGCAGAGCACAATTTTTTCGATCAGCGGCAGCGGCAGAAACACCGCCGCGATGGCAAACGGCATGACGAGCACCAGCTCTTGGCGAAACGCAGCCTCATGGCGAAACGCATGCGCGAAGCCCTTCATCGAATAGCCAAAAGCCTTTGAGAGCCGCGCGGCACCGCCAACGCTTTTAAATGGGCTTTCTTTCTGGGTCGACATGGCACGCTACTTTCGTTCAGTGGAAGGACGCTGTAGCGCCGCGAGCAGATGCGCTCGCATCGCGCGACCGCTGGGCATCGCTACGTGTCCGATGCCATGCAATTCAATGTTGACAGCCTCGGGCATCACCGATGAATCCTGCGGCGAGATGATGGTGTCGTGAACGCTGTAGAGGCTCGTGAACGGCACGGCGACGGGCAAACGATTGAGCTCGGCGAGCCAGGCATTGCCAATACGCATTTGCTTGCCATTCGTGCCCATGGCGAGTGCGGCGTGATGCGTGCCGTGGTGTGGTGTGCCTAGGGTGATGAGCCGCGAAATGCGTGCACTACCGTAGCGGCGCAGATACGCACGAGACACCAAACCGCCCATGCTGTGGGCAACCAAGGTGACCTGCTCGGCACCCGTTGCGGCGAGCGCCTGCTCGATGCGCGTGTGCAAACGCTCGGCCATGCCATCAATCGGCTGAAACCAGGGTTGGCTCAATGTAAACACTCGATAGCCCATCCGCTCCAGCGCTTGGGCAGTGGGATACCAAACCGCGCCACAATGGTTGTAGCCGTGTTGCAGCACGATCACCTCACCCAACGCACATTGAGCGCCGCTACCCGCGAGCTGCACGGCGTTGGCCGCGGCGTGATCGCTTGCGGTGCGAAACAGTGGATCAAACGGCATGTAGAGCAAACTCTGACGGCACAGATGGAAATACTCCGCGCCGAAAAAGCGGAGCCACGCCAGCGGGTCGAGCGCTTGATGCGGCTTAATCGCCACGCCGCGAAGCCGTGATAGCGTCACACCAAACGCGAGCAGCAGTGCACGAACGATGAGCGGCAACGCCAAGAGCAACAGCCCGCCCGTGAGATCCGACCACCACTGCCGCGCTACGCCCGTTCGCGTCAACCAGACCCAAGCCGCCAATTCGATGACCAGAAACCCAAGAAAAAACGCCCACAACGGGACCGGACAGGCTCTGTAGGGCGTTTTATCGACTTGGGGCACAGGAAGGCTTAGTTCTTAGTGTTTTGAGTGGTATTTATGAAACTTATCGCCTAAACCTGCCGATTTGTAACGGCTTGCCTAAGACTTGGGAGGTTATTGAGAATATTGTCAAACACTCGGAACCCCAGATGCTGTGAGCTTTTCATTCAAAAAGCTCATTGAGACGCTCACAAACCCTTCCAAAGCCCCGTCTCTTTGGCGCAAGTTCGGATGTTGGGAATGTGTTCAGTCACGAAGCGCAGCGTTTCCGGGTTGAGCCCGATGTCCTTCACGCCATCGATGTCGGCCTC
>JAAFHR010000128.1 GCA_013298455.1 Betaproteobacteria bacterium
GCGATGCGCTACGACCGGCAACGGTGGGCTGGATTCCGCAACGCGTTCATCTGATCGATTCGCTCAACGTGATTGATAACGTGGTGCTGCCTATTGCACTTGCCGGGAGCAACCGAGACCGCTTGATCAGTGCTGCACAGACGCTGCTGGAGCGCGCCGGGCTCAAAACCCTTGCACAGGCCAATGCCACTGAGCTCTCCGTGGGGCAAGCCGCGCGCTGCTGCGTGATTCGCTCGCTCATCGCCACTCCCAAGCTGTTGCTCGCCGACGAGCCCTCCGCCGCGCTCGATCAGGAAAGCGCCCGCGTCATCGCTGAGCTGCTTGCCGAGTATTGCAGCGCAGGCGGTACGGCGGTGATCGCCACGCACGATCACGCGTTTCAGCAGCAGCTTCGCGCGCTGTGTCACGATCTCAAAGACGACATCGAATTGGCCCATCCATGACGCTGAAATTAGTGTGGGCCAGCGTTCGCGACCAACCACTGCAATTTCTGCTGGCGGTGATGCTCTGTGCGCTGGGGATCACGGCGGTGGTGTGTGTCGTCGCACTGCAACACACGCTGGAATCGCATGGCGCACGGCAAGCGGCGGGGATTGATTTGGTGGTTGGCGCGAAGGGCTCGGCGCTGCAAAACACGCTCGCTGCGGTGTATCACCTCGATGTCCCTAACGGCAATATTCGGCTCGCCGACGTCGAAACCTTAGCCAAGCACCCAATGGTCGCGCAGGCAATCCCAATTTCGCTGGGGGATTCGGTGGGCGGCGCGCGCATCGTTGGCGCTCCCGATACGTTTTATTCACTCTACAACGCCGCGCTCGCTGCGGGCGCTTGGCCGGCCGCGCCCATGGAGGCCGCCGTCGGAGCCAACGCCGCCAAACAGCTTAAGCTGCGATTGGGGGATCAGTTCATCGGTAGCCATGGCATGAGCGAATCGTCCGCCGAACACGGTGAGCACCCGTTTGTCGTCACGGCGCTCCTCGCGCCCACAGGGCGGGTGATTGACAATTTGGTCGTCACCCCACTGGCGAGCATCTGGACGATGCACGCGGAGCACAGCGACCCCGCCGCGCCGCCGGAGGTTACCTTCGCCTTGATCAAGCTCAAATCATTGGCCGCGATGGCCAGTTTGCCCAGATACATCAACGCCGAGACTAATCTGCAAGCCACCTCGCCGGCCACCGAGTCGGCGCGTTTGCTGGCGAATTTTGCGTGGGTGGCCCTCATCGTCAAATCGTTCGCGGCGGCACTCATTGTGGCCACTGGCATCGCACTCTTAGCCGCGCTGCTGCAATCTTTAGAGCGCCGCCAGACCGATCTGGCACTTTTGCGCGCCATGGGTGTCAAACGCGCTACGCTCGGCGCGCTGCTCGCTGGCCAAGGACTGTTGACTGTGCTGGTGGCAGCGGCGCTATCGGCATTGCTCGTCACGGCAGCGGCATATTGGTTGGTGCACGTTGGTTTAGTTGGCGTGACTATCGATGGGCTCTATGTCGCCACTGTTTTACTGATCGTGACGCTGGCCGCCCTGCTGCTAGCGCTATTGGCCACGCTCCCGGTGCTGCGCCGCACCGCGAAACTTGATCTTGCGACACTGTTATCAAAGAGTTAAATCCGTATGCTTAGATTCCTCCTATCGCCTCATCGCCACGCCCGGCATCAACCCTTGATCGCGCTACTGGCTGCGGCTTTGTTCGTGGTGTCAGTGCAGGCGGTAACACCCGTTGCGCCCAGCGGGGCGATTCCGGGGCCCGGCGGGATGTTGGCGCCATCGCAGTTCTTGAAAGAGAAGCCCGGATTTACGCCGTGGCGCACTCTGGCGCAGGTCGAGCTGGCCAAGCAAGGCAGCAAGCTCCGCCCCGTCTTTGCGTCTGCTGTGACCGCGCTCGACGGCAAAGCGGTGAAGGTTGAGGGCTTCATGATTCCGCTCGACATCGGCGACAAGCAGAAGCGATTCTTGCTGGTCGCCGCGCCGCCGCACTGCTCGTTTTGCTTGCCCGCGGGCCCCGATGCGATGATCGAAATTCGCGCGAAATCGAACGTTCGTTACGGCTTTGAGGCCGTGTCGCTCAGCGGCACGCTACAAGTGCTCAACGACGACCCTGCGGGTTTGTACTACCGATTGATCGATGCAGTGCGCTTAGAGTGATGCGCCACAGCTAGGGAGACACTGCAAAACCCCCCGCGCGCGTTGCATCCTCAGAATCGGGCGGCTCGAAACCGCAAAATTCTTCGCCGTAGCCCCAGCTACGACTCAGAAATTTTGCGTTTCCGATCCATCCCGATCCGAGGCGCACCGCATCACGGGGGTTTTGCAGTGTCTCCCTAGACGGCGCTTGCAGCAAAGCGCAAATACAGATAACGTCTCACTATGGGTTTTACGATTTTTCCAAAAATTTCGCGGAGCAAATCGGCTCCGGCGATTGCTCCCGCCATTGATCCAGCCGTCAAAGCCAAGGCTGACAAGGGCGCGCGCTTGGCCGAGGTGCACACGCTCACCGACATGCACGGTCACGGGCTGCCGCCATCGGCACAGTCAATCGTTCTGGACGAACCAGGCAGCCTTGGCCCGTCGCTTGAAAACGCAGCTCTGATGTTTGCACACGGCAACCCTGCTGCTGCTGCTGCCGCCCTCTCGCATGCCTTAGACACCGACGAACGTAGCAAACCACTGGTCTGGATGTGTCTGTTTGATCTGCTCGCGCGGAACAATGACCGAGCGCTGTTTGATGATTTGGCGCTCAAGTTCGTCGTGCAATTCGAGCGCTCGGCGCCAGCTTGGGACGAGTTGGCCGGTACGCGCGGCGCAGTCGCGAAGCCCGGCGCGCCAACGGCGGGGCGGCCACGCTCGCTACTTCGCGGTGCGCTCACTGATCCGGCAACGCCGGTACTCGCCGCGCTCACCGAAGCGTCGAAACAAAAAACGCCAGGCACGCAACGCATGGATATTGAGATCAGCGATCTCGATACGGTGTCTGATGTCTGCGGCTTGCTGCTCGCTGGAGCGCTTGCGTCGTTTCGCCGCAAAGGCGTTTTTATCTCGTTTCGTGGCCTAGACGGGGCCATCCATCGGCTCTCCAGCGTACTCAAATCCGGCGAGCGCCGCCACAAGGGTCAGTGGTACTTGGTTTTGGAGCTCTTGCAATGGGCGGGCTCGATGGAAAAGTTCGAAGATCGCGCTGTGGAATTTGCGATTACCTTTGAAATTTCACCTCCGTCCTGGGAGCCTTTGTCGGCGCAGCAGCGCTCGGTTGTAGTGGATGCCGCAAAGGCCGAAGCTCAGGCGGTTGAGGCCAATCACGAAGAGGCGATCCGCTGGTCGGGCGAGCTCAAAGGGCCCGCCGATCTGTGCCTCAAATCAATCGCCGTCGACAAGGTCACGACCAACCCGGTGGTCGTTGACATGGGCGCGGTGCAGCGTGTGGATTTTGTCTGTGGCGGCGCCATCGCCAATGGCTTTAATCGGCTGATGGCGCAGGCGATCGACGTGCGAGTGATTCACGCCTCGCCGATCATTCAAGCGCTGTTGATGCTCACCGGCGCGCCCGCCACACTCTTTGTGAAATCCCGCTAGCGCGCCGTTTCCGGTTCGCAGCGCCCCTCTCAACTCCGCTTCCCACAGATGAGCTCGACTCACGCTAATCCATCGCCCGAGTATCACGGTACCACCATCGTTTCGGTTCGACGCGGCAACAGCGTTGCCCTCGGCGGCGACGGTCAAGTCACGCTCGGCAACATGGTGGTGAAATCCACCGCTCGAAAAATTCGACGCTTGCATCACGATCGGATTTTGGCGGGCTTTGCGGGCGCCACCGCCGATGCGTTCACATTGTTTGAGCGCTTCGAAGGCAAACTCGAAAAGCACCAAGGCCACCTTACTCGCGCCGCCGTGGAGCTGGCCAAGGATTGGCGGCAAGACCGAATGCTTCGGCGGCTAGAGGCCATGCTAGCGGTAGCCGATTCAACCTGCTCGCTGATCTTAACGGGCAACGGCGACGTTTTGGAGCCAGAGCACGGCATCGTCGCCATCGGTTCGGGCGGCGGTTTCGCGCAAGCCGCAGCGCGTGCGCTCGCGCAACATTCGGCTCTCACAGCCAAAGAAATTGTGGCTGAATCGCTCAAGGTTGCTGGCGAAATTTGTATTTACACCAATCAGAATCACCTGATCGAAACGCTCGATTGGTAGTGGCGGCGCGAGTCGATTGAAAACGCTATGAAGCAGTTTGACGTAGTCATTGCAGGCGGTGGGCCCGTGGGTTGGGCCTGCGCACTGGCTTGCGCTCGCTCGCTCACGAGTGGGAGCGCTGCGCCTCGGGTTGCGCTGATTGATCGCGAAAAGGTCGTCGAAACAGCCAACAACGACGCGCCGCTCTCGTTGCGCGTTTACGCCGTCTCCCAGCGCTCGATCACGCAACTTCGGAGCTGGGGTGTGACGTTCGACGACGCACGTTGTGCAACGATGGATCGAATCGTCGTTCACACCAGCGGCAGCGACGAACCCGCGTTGACGCTCTCGGCTAAAGACGCGCGGCAAAGTGCGATTGGCGCGGTGATGGAGCATGAAGCGCTCACCGCGAGCATCGTCAGTGCCGCGTTATCTCAAGGCGTACTGCGCATTGCAGGACACGCTGTTTCCGCAGATTTAGTGGGTAGCGCTCGCATCGTTTCGCTTGCCGATGGCCAATTGCTACAAACCAAGCTCGTCATCATCGCCGACGGTCGCGACTCCGCGCTCGCGCCAACGTTGGGCCTTGAAGCGATGAGCCGAGACTACGAACGGCGAGGCGTCGTCGCGCATTTCCAAGTAAACAAACCGCATTACGGCGACGCGCGGCAGTGGTTCTTACCGGACGACACGATCCTTGCCCTGTTGCCCCTACCCGATGTTGGCGGCGCGCCAGCGGTGTCGATGGTGTGGTCGGTGGGCGAATCTCGCGCCGCAGCGCTTTTAGCGATGTCGCCCGATGCGCTGCTACAGACTGTCGCTGCAGCGACCCACGGCGCTGCGGTCGCCACCGCTGTGCTCCATGACGCCGTAGCTTTTCCGCTGTCACTCAAACGCATGTCCGATCCGGTCGCGGAGCGCGCTATCGTGGTTGGCGACGCAGCGCACAGCGTTCATCCGTTGGCGGGACAGGGCGTGAATCTGGGGCTTGAAGATGCCCAGTGTTTGGCTGACTTGATGAGTCACTCGCAATCGCAGTCAATGGATCCTGGACACGCGCTGCTGACCGGTAAATACCGTCGGCAGCGCTACGCCCCAACTTTGGGTTTGGCGCTCACGACCGACGCCTTGGCCCGACTTTACAATCTGGGGTCTTGGTCGACACTCAAGCCGGTTGCCGACACGGGAATGCGGGTTTTGGGGCGTTTACCCGCGTTTCGTCGCATGCTGTCTTCCGCTGCGGCCTAGCTTTCGTTCTCCCCTACATAATGGCCACGCGCGCCGCGCAAAGGAAATTCAATTCATGAAACAGACTATCGTCGCGCTACTCGCCGCTGGTTTACTCGTTGCTTGTAACGCACAGCAACCGCCCGCCGCATCGGCCAACGCCGCTCCCGCTGCGGCGGCCGTAGCACCTGCCTCCGAAGCGCAACTCGCTGAAGTCCGCAAAGCCTTAGAGACGCGCTTTCAAGGCGCACCGATCAAAGGGCTCCGCGCTAGCGTCTTCCCGAATATGTTCGAAGCCATGATCGGCGACGACATGATTTATTTCGACGCCAAGATTTCGCACTTTGTTGTGGGTAACTTGATCGAAGCGGGCACGATGACCAACCTCACGGAGTCGCGCACCGCCGAGCTCAGCGCGATCGACGTGAAGCAGTTGCCGCTGAACGACGCGATCAAATTCGTGCGCGGCAAAGGCGAGCGCGTGATGTATGTATTCACCGATGTCGATTGCCCATTTTGTACCCGGCTTGAGCGCACGTTGCAAGACATGGACAACGTGACCGTTTACAACTTTATGTTCCCCATCGATTCGCTGCACCCAGATGCAACGCGTAAACAAAAGCTCATTTGGTGCGCCAAAGATCGCCTGAAAGCTTGGCAAGATATGGCGTTGAACGGCAAGCTCGTAACCGACAGCAATACCAATTGCGCCAATCCCGTCGATGCGACCAAAGCGCTCGGCCAAAAGCTAGGTGTCAAAGCCACGCCTACGTTTTTCGTTGCTGACGGCCGCTTGGTTGCTGGAGCGCTTCCGAAGGATCGCCTTGAAGCCACGCTTAACGCGGCGCAAGCCAGAGTAGCCACGGCGAAGTAATCGTCACTTCATTCGTCATTCGTCATTCGTCTTTCTACCTTTCAAACCTCGTCTTTCGTCTTTCGTCCTTTTCGACCACCGGGAGAAACAAATGGCCCTCATGGATTTCATCAAAAAGCAACTCATCGAGATCATCGAATGGCAAGATGATTCGCGCGATACGCTGTCTTATCGTTGGCCCGATCAAGACAAAGAAATCAAAAACAATGCGCAGCTGATCGTTCGCGAAAGCCAAGTCGCGCAGTTTGTTTATCTCGGTAAATATGCCGATGCGCTCGGCCCCGGTAAACACAATCTCACGACCGACAACATCCCCGTGTTGTCAACGATTCTGGGCTGGAAATACGGCTTTGAATCACCCTTTAAGGCCGACGTTTACTACGTCACCACCCGTGTGTTTGCGGGCAATAAATGGGGCACGGCCAATCCGATCATGATGCGCGACGCCGATTTCGGCGTGGTGCGCGTTCGTGCCTTTGGTCAATACGATTTCAAGATCATCAACCCGCCGCTCTTTTTGAAAGAAGTAGCCGGTACGGATAACCATTTCCGCTTGGACGAATTTGCGGACGTGATGCGCTCGAAAATCGTCACGGTATTTACCGAAGCGATTGCTCAAGCCAAGGTTCCGGCGCTTGATGTGGCGTCACGCTACACCGAAATCGGCGAAGCGCTCCTGCCCGCGATCAATCCGATCACCACGAGCAAATACGGTATCGAGATCACGTCGTTCAATATTGAAAACGTGTCGCTCCCGCCCGAGGTCGAGCAAGCCATCGACAAGCGCGGCGCGATGACCACGATTGGCGACATGGGCGACTACATCAAATACAACATGGCCAACGCCGTTGCCGAGGGCAAAGCGGGCACCATAGGATTCGGCGCGGAGTTTGCGGTCGCGATGGGTGTCGGTCAGCAAATGGCCAACCAAGGTGCGGTGGGCGTGAATCCGAATGCGCCCAAGGGCATGGTGCCTGGCGCGATGGCCACGCCCGTCGCGGCAGCCGCTGCGAGCGCCGCAGCGCCGGTGATGGAGTTGATGAACCCTGCGCAAGTGGCGCAAGCGCTCGGCGTGACCGAGGCCGACGTGCTCACCGAGCTCGACGCAGGCAATTTGAAAGGCCGCAAAATTGGTTCGCAGTGGCGGGTGACCAAGGAAGCGGTGGATGCGTTTTTGAAGGGCTAGGATCGATAAGCTTTCTTCGTGTAAGCCATATTAATTATGGCTTATACGTTGATTTATCTTCCTTTCGAAACTGTAGATTTATTCAACCAAGCCCAGAGAAAACGAGGGTTTAGGTTAGATAGTTGATATTTGTTTCCGCTTGAATTCACGTTCAAACCATGAACACCCCAACCGCCACCCACACCGCCGCCACCGCCCCGGAAAAAGCCGCACGGAGCAAGTATTCCTGCGTGGCCTGCGGCGGCGAAGCCGTGTGGAATCCCGCCAAACAAAAATTGCTCTGCGCGTTTTGCGGTACTGAGTCACCGCTGCCGCTTGAGAAGGACGCACCCGCGGGCATTCAATCGGGCGATGTGGTCGAACACGATCTAGCAAGCGCGCTGCAAAACCTGCAAGGTGAGTCGCGCGGCTGGGCGCGAACGGCGCGGATGATTAAGTGCCAGCAATGCCAAGCGATCAGCGTGTTTGATGCCGCCAAACAAGCCAAATCCTGTGAGTTTTGCGGTGCATCCAACATCGTAAATTACGACGAAACCGATGACGTAATCCGCCCCGAAGGCGTGCTGCCGTTTCAAGTGAGCGAACCCAAAGCCCGCGAGATCATTCGCGCGTGGTACGGCAAGCTGTGGTGGGCGCCCAACAAGCTCAAACGCATCGCCATGACCGATACAGCCAAAGGCGTGTATCTGCCCTATTGGACCTTTGACGCGATGGTCGATGCCCGCTGGCAAGCCGAGGCGGGCTATCACTACTACGTCACTGAGAGCTACTACGACAACGGTGAGCAAAAATCCCGCCAAGTGCAACGCACCCGCTGGGAATATGCATCCGGTTCGCTCAATCATTTTTTCGACGACACTTTAGTGTGTGGCTCGAAGGGCATTCATCCTGAGCTGCTGCGCGCTGTTGAACCGTTTCCAACGACCGATCCGGGCAGCAA
>JAAFHR010000129.1 GCA_013298455.1 Betaproteobacteria bacterium
AGCTTCAACGTGATCGCGGCCAATACGACCGAGCCGCCGGTTGGGGCCTCAACGTGCGCATCGGGCAACCATGTGTGAACCGGCCACATCGGCACCTTAACTGCGAACGCCAAGAAGAACGCAACGAAGAGCAGAATTTGCACGTTCATCGCAAGCGGCACTTTGTGGAACTGCGCGATCTCAAAGCTGCCGCCCGAGACGTTGTAGAGATACAAAAGCGCTACTAGCATCAACAGCGAGCCGAGCAAGGTGTAGAGGAAAAACTTGATCGCGGCGTACACACGATTCGGCCCGCCCCACACGCCGATGATTAAGTACATCGGAATGAGCATCGCTTCGAAAAACACGTAGAAGAGCACGGCATCGGCCGCTGCAAACGCGCCGTTGATGAGCCCCGACATGATGAGAAACGCCGCGAAGTATTGTGCGGGTTTCTTGTCGATCACCACCCATCCGGCAACAACCACGAATATCGTGATGAAGCTGTTCAAAATCACAAACCACATCGAGAGTCCATCAACGCCCAAGTAGTAATTGACGTTGTAGCGCTCGATCCATGCGGCTTTTTCGACGAACTGCAAAGCCGCCGTTGAGGTGTCAAAACCGGTGTAAAGGGGAATCGTGACCAGAAATCCGGCGAGCGCGGCGATCAGCGCGACCCAGCGGGTTGTGTTGGCGTTGGCGTCACGTCCAGTGGTCATCACGGCAAGGCCGCCGATGATGGGAATCCAAATAGAAAGAGAGAGCAGCATGGTGTTTTCTTTGTTCTCGCTCTATCGCGTTACCGTAGGAGCAGCCACGTGAGGAATGCGAGTACACCCGCAACCATCACAAAGGCGTAGTGATAGATGTAGCCCGTTTGCAAATGGCGGATCGCGCCTGAGAGCAGCCCGATACCTTTTGCGGAACCGTTGACCAGCGCGCCGTCAATCACCGCACGATCGCCAAAGCGGAAGAGCCCTTCGCCCAGCTTGCGCGAACCACCCGCGAAGAAAAATTCATTGAAGCGGTCAAAGTAATACTTTTCTTCGAGCACTTTGACGATGCCGCTAAACGTGTTGCGAAGTTTCGCGGGCAGCGCGGGATTGATGATGTAGAGATAGAACGCCAGTGCCACACCGGCCATCGCCAGCACGAACGGAATCGAGGTGAGGCCGTGGATGGCCATGTGAACGGCAGAGTTGTCAGGCGTGCGGAGCACCGCGAGCGTGTCGTTGGCCGATTTCACAAAGATCGCAGGGAAACCAGTTGGCGAGCCGGCCGCGTCCACTGTGCTGAACCATGATTTCAAAATCGCCGGATCGAACATGTAGAAGCCGAGGATCACCGAGGGAATCGCAAGGAGAATCAACGGCAGCGTGACAACCCACGGCGACTCATGCGGTTTTGCGTCATGACCATGACCGTGATCGTCGTGATGATGGTGGTCATCATGCGGCGCTTGGTCGTAGCGCTCTTTCCCATGGAACACCAGGAAATACATGCGGAACGAATAGAAGGCAGTAACGAATACACCCGCCATCACCGCGAAGTTCGCATAGCTCGAACCGAAAATCTTACTGGCGTGAACCGCTTCGATGATCGAATCTTTGGAGTAGAAGCCGGACAAAAACGGGAAGCCAATCAACGCGAGGGAGCCAATGAGCGAGGTGATCCACGTGATCTTCATGTACTTTTTCAAGCCGCCCATGTAACGGATGTCTTGATTGTGGTGCATGCCGATGATGACCGAGCCCGCTGCCAAGAAGAGCAAAGCTTTGAAGAATGCGTGCGTCACCAAGTGGAACATTGCAGCGCTGTAGGCCGACACACCGAGCGCTACCGTCATGTAACCAAGCTGCGAGAGCGTTGAATAGGCAACGACGCGCTTGATGTCGTATTGGATGATGCCCAAAAAACCCATGAAGAGCGCCGTGGTTGCACCGATGATCAGCACGAACGACAGTGCAGTCGTTGACATCTCAAAAAGCGGTGACATCCGTGACACCATGAAGATGCCCGCCGTGACCATTGTTGCAGCGTGAATCAGCGCAGAAATTGGCGTAGGGCCTTCCATCGAATCGGGCAGCCATACATGCAGCGGCACCTGTGCGGACTTACCCATCGCGCCGATGAACAATAGGATGCAAGTCGCGGTCATCAACGACACCACGCCGAAGGGGCCCATCATGATCGAGATGTTTTCGAGCGCTTTAGCTTTCTCGAACACGGTTTTGTAATCAAGGCTGCCGGTGTAGGCAAGCACCAATCCGATGCCAAGAAGGAATCCCAAGTCACCCACGCGGTTGACCAGAAATGCCTTCATGTTGGCAAAAATGGCTGTGGGTCGCTTGAACCAGAAACCGATCAACAAATACGACACCAAGCCCACCGCTTCCCAGCCGAAGAAGAGCTGCAGGAAGTTGTTGCTCATCACGAGCATCATCATCGAAAAAGTAAACAGCGAGATGTAGCTGAAGAAGCGCTGGTAACCCGGATCGTCGATCATGTAGCCGATGGTGTAGATGTGCACCATGAGCGACACAGACGTGACGACGAGCATCATCGCGACCGTCAGCTTGTCGATCAGGAAGCCGACTTCAAAACGAACGCCGCCCGAGACCATCCAGGTGTAGAGCGAGCCGTTGAAAGTGTTTCCAGCGAGCACGTCAGAAAACACAAAACACGATGCGATGAACGAAATCAACACGCCAAGAATCGTGACGGTATGCGCGCCTTTGCGTCCGACGTATTTGCCGAAGAGCCCGGCGATGATCGCGCCAATCAGCGGTGCGAATGCGGCGATGAGGTAAGTGGTTTTCATACTTACCCCTTCAACTTTCCGATTTGATCGACGTCGATCGATCCGACATTCCGGAACAGCACAACGAGAATGGCTAGGCCAATCGCCGATTCAGCGGCAGCCACTGTGAGAATGAAAAACACAAACACCTGACCGGACAGATCGCCAAGATAACTCGAAAACGCAATGAAGTTCAGGTTCACCGCGAGCAGCATCAATTCGATGGCCATGAGCAAGATGATGACGTTGCGGCGATTGAGAAACAGGCCGATCACGCTGATCGTGAAGAGCAGCGCAGCGACGACCAAGTAGTGAGTAAGCGTGGGGGCGGAGAACATTTACTTCGTCCCCTCGGCGGCAACAGCAGGGGCAGCGGTTTTCGCAGCCGTTTGTTGTTCGCTCTCAACTTTCAAAATTCGCAAGCGATCATTGCGCTTCACCAGCACCTGCTCGCCCGGATTTTGATAACGCGTTTCGCGACGATCCCGAAGTGTCAATGCAATCGCCGCAACAATCGCAACGAGCAGCAATACGCCCGCGATTTCCACGGCATAGATGTACTTCGTGAAAAGCTCAATCCCGAGCGCCTTCGTGTTGCTGCCGTCAATCGTGATCGCATTGGTGGTGCTCGTCGGTCCGACTCGCTTCGCAAATGCCAATCCAAGAATCAACAACAGCTCAACAAACACGGCAGCGCCAACCAGCAAGGCCACCGGCAAATGACTCTTAAACTGCTTGCGGATTTCCTCGACGTTGACATCAAGCATCATCACCACGAACAGGAACAGCACCATCACGGCACCCACGTAGACCAGCACCAGCGCAATCGCGAGGAACTCGGCTTTTAGGAGCATCCACAGGCACGCAGCGGAGAAGAACGCGAGCACCAAAAACAATGCGGCGTGAACAGGGTTCTTCACCGAAATCACGCGTGCGGCTGAGAACAGCAAAATCGCGGAAAACACGTAAAAAACGATAGTCGTTAAGTCAGGCATATGCTCTAAATCCGTTCGCCCTGATATTGCCGTTCGCCCTGAGCTGGTCGAAGGGTTGGTTGCTGAGTCACCACCGCGGCTTCGACAAGCTCAGCCCGAACGGAGAAGGACGCCTTTAGGTACATCATCTGAACCTCGCGTCCGCCGCTCGATCAGCCGCAATCTGCTTCTCATAGCGATCACCGACCGCCAACAGCATCTCTTTGGTGTAGTACAAATCGCCGCGCTTTTCGCCGTGATACTCAAGAATTCTTGTCTCGACAATCGAATCGACCGGGCAGCTCTCTTCACAGAAGCCGCAGAAAATGCACTTCGTTAAATCAATGTCGTAACGTGAGGTGCGGCGTGTGCCGTCTTCTCGCACCGTGGATTCAATCGTGATCGCCATCGCGGGGCAAACGGCTTCGCAGAGTTTGCAAGCGATGCAGCGCTCTTCACCGTTTTCATAGCGACGTAATGCATGAAGCCCCCGAAAACGCGGGCTTTGCGGCGTTTTCTCTTCGGGGAACTGAACAGTAATTTTGCGATGAAACAGATGACGCCCGGTCAGAGCGAGACCTTTCATCATTTCCCACAAGAGAAACGTTTGGAAAAAATGTTTAACCGAGGCAACCATACTCATTCACCTCAATGGAAAGCCGCGCCCCACGGCGTCTGCATGATGACGGCGAGGAACACGATGAAAACGAGCGTGAGCGGAATGAACACTTTCCAGCCCAAGCGCATGATCTGGTCGTAGCGATAGCGTGGGAACGACGCACGAATCCAGAGGAAGAAAAAGAGGACGAAGAACACTTTCGCCGCAAGCCAGAAGAAGCCGTCAGCAAACGGCTTCATACCGAAGAGCGTCAGCTCATTGGTAATTGGGAATGGCGACAACCAGCCGCCCAAGAACATCAGGCTCGTCAACAGCGCGATCAGAATCATATTGGCGTATTCGGCGAGGAAAAACACCGCAAACGCCACGCCCGAATATTCAACATGGAAGCCGGCAACGATTTCCGATTCACCTTCGGCTACGTCAAAAGGATGACGATTGGTTTCAGCCACACCGGAGATGAAATAAACAACGAACAACGGCAGCAGTGGCAGGAAATACCACTGATGCAAGCCACCAGCCTGCGCGTTCACAATGTCGCGCAAATTTAGGCTGCCCGCCGCCATCAACACGCCGACGAGCGCGAACCCCATAGCGATTTCGTAGGAAACGATTTGCGCAGCGGAGCGCAAGCAGCCAAGAAACGCGTACTTCGAATTGGACGCCCAACCCGCCAGAATTACGCCGTAAACGCCAATCGAAGTGAGCGCGAGGATGTAGAGCAAACCTGCGTTGACATCTGCCAACACTAGCGTGGGATCAAACGGCACCACGGCCCAGGCGGCGAGCGCGGGCCCGATGGACAACAACGGCGCGATGTAGAAAAGTGACTTGTTCGCGCCTGTGGGAACAACGATCTCTTTGAAGATCAGTTTGAACACGTCGGCGAAAGGCTGCAACCAACCATAGCCCACGCGGTTCGGCCCGATGCGCACTTGCATCCAGCCAATGACTTTGCGCTCCCACAGCGTCAGAAACGCCACACAAAGTGTGATCGGCACAACGATCACCAAAATTTTCAGGAGCGTCCAAATCGCGTAGGACAGCCCTTCGAGCGGCTGTCCAAACAGGTACGACATCACGACTTCAACGGGATTATTCATGCCGCCACCACCGTGATCGGAAGCGATGCGTTGCCCAGCTGCGCGGACACTTCGGTGTAGAGCGGCACACGAACCGCGCCGTTGGGCACAGTGGCGTCGACCGAGAGCGTGGAGGTGGCGCGACCGCCGCCCTGAGCCACAACCACATTCGCGCCGTGCGACAAGCCGAGCGATTTCGCCGTTTCCGCATTCATCCGAACGCGCCCTTGTTTGCCGTACGCCGATTTAGCGAGTGACGCAGCGCGGCGAACGATTGGATCGGCGTGGTAGATCGGCACGTCAGCGATTCGCTCGAGCGCATCGCCGTCGGCAGTGTTGACCGTGGTACTGAGCGTAGCAACGTTGTTTCCGAGCTTCGCTGCATCGAAACCAGCCAGCGCCGCATCACGCACCTCTTCGCTTGTGTTGAACGCGCCAACATCAGCGTGCAGCAAATCGCCCAACACACGAAGCACTTTCCAGCCCGGACGCGTTTCACCGAGTGGACGAACCACGCCAGCGAACGATTGAACGGTGCCGTCTTGCGAGATGTACGTGCCAGACGTTTCGGTGAACGGTGCAATCGGCAGAACAACATCAGCTTTTTTCCTAAACGCCTGATTTAAAAAGGCGTTCAAGGCAATCAATCGCGTATTTGACGAAGCCGCTGAACCGCCTTCAACCCCAGCGTTCGTTTGGCTTCGCGCATCAAAGCCTATCAACACGACGGTTTTCGCCGCACCTGAAAGCGCCGCGCTGGCGTTAATGCCGGCTTGGCCGGGCAACGCGCCGACGGCGTGAGCGCCAAGCGCTGCTGCGGCGATCGTCATGCGTCCCGCAGTGCCGGCGGTCATTGCGGCAATGCTGTGCGCCAGCGATTCGATTTGTGCGGCCGCTTCGTTTGAGAGCGCAAGTTCGCCAAGGAGCACAGCGACTCGTTTACCCGAGACCAACGACGCAGCGATCTGCTCCGCCTCGGCGCTCGGCGTTACACCGGCAACGGGTGACGCCTTTTCAAGACGCTTGGCCACAGCCACAGCAACGCCCGCCAACGCGGCTTGCAGCCCCGAAGGCTTGGTGATTGATTTCGCAACGACCGGGCAGAGCAACTCGTCATCCGTGGTGCTGACTACCGACAGCGTTGCGCCCTTTTTCACACGAGCGCGAATGCAGCTGGCGAGGAGCGGCTGCTCTTGACGCAAGCTCGATCCGATCACAAGGAAACGATCCACGTTTGCAAAATCGCTGACCTTCAGGCCAAGCCACGGAATACCGCCGCCCTGATCGAGCGCGGAATCGGTCACGCGGTCACGGTAATCGATGCTCTCGCTACCTAGCGTTTTGGCGATGCGCTTGGCGAGGAATGCTTCTTCGACGGTGGTGTGTGGACCGAGCACGAAGGCGAGGTGATTGCCGCCGTGTTGTTTGACCGTGTCGGCCATGATCGATGCGGTGGCCGTCAAGGCGTCTTGCCAACTTGCAGTTTGCAATCCCGCGTCAGTTTTCACCATCGGTGAAGTCACACGATCGGCGTGATAGAGCCCTTCGTAGCTAAAACGATCACGGTCCGAAATCCAGCATTCATTTAGCGCTTCGTTTTCGCGTGGCAGCACGCGCATCACTCGGTCGCCTTTGACCTGTACTTGCAAGTTGGTACCCAAACCATCATGCGGGCTCACCGATTTACGGCGCTGCAATTCCCACGTACGAGCGCTGTAGCGGAAAGGTTTCGACGTCAATGCGCCCACAGGGCACACATCAATCATGTTGCCCGAAAGCTCGGAATCCACGCTCTTTCCAACAAACGAAAGAATCTCGGAATGCTCACCACGGCCGCCCATCCCGAGCTCCATGATGCCCGCTACTTCTTGCCCGAAGCGAACACAGCGCGTGCATTGAATGCAGCGGCTCATCTCCTCGGCAGAGACGAGCGGTCCGATGTTTTTAACGAACACCACGCGCTTTTCTTCTTCGTAACGCGATTCGGATTTACCGTAACCCACAGCCAAATCCTGCAACTGACACTCGCCACCTTGATCGCAAATCGGGCAATCAAGCGGATGATTGATGAGCAGAAATTCCATCACGCTTTTCTGCGCGTTTTTGGCGTAGTCGCTCGCGGTGTGAACCTTCATACCCTCGGTGACAGGGGTTGCACACGCGGGCAGCGGCTTCGGCGCTTTTTCAACCTGAACGAGGCACATGCGGCAGTTGGCCGCGATCGAGAGTTTCTTGTGATAACAGAAGTGCGGCACATACGCGCCAACTTGAGTGGCAGCATCCATCACCGTGGAGCCCGGTGGCACTTGAACTGCTTTGCCGTCGATTTCGATGTTGACCATCTAAAAAACTCTACTCAAAAAGTGTGTCGTCCGACCGACTGTAGGAGCGGTTCTACCGCGACCCGCGTGAGCCGGCTGCAATGTTGATAGCGGTGAAACCGCTCCGACAACCGGGCTAGACATAGGCGGGCACCAAGCAGCGCTTGTGATCGATGTGGTACTGGAATTCGTCGCGGTAATGCTTCACGAACGCTCGCACAGGCATCGCCGCTGCATCACCCAATGCGCAAATCGTGCGGCCTTGAATGTTGTCGGCGATGCTGTTCAACATATCGAGATCGTTCATGCGGCCTTCGCCGTGTTCGATTCGGTTGACCATGCGCCAGAGCCAGCCGGTGCCTTCGCGACAAGGCGTGCACTGACCGCAGGATTCTTCGTAGTAGAAGTACGACAAACGCAAGAGTGATTTCACCATGCAACGCGTTTCGTCCATCACGATCACCGCGCCCGAGCCGAGCATCGATCCCGCTTTGGCGATGGAGTCGTAATCCATGTTGGTATCCATCATCTGCGCGCCGGGGATGACGGGCATC
>JAAFHR010000013.1 GCA_013298455.1 Betaproteobacteria bacterium
GGCCAGTCGCGGCAAAACACATTGAATTGTTCAGCAATTCAATAGGGCCACCGCCGAGCCCCGCTGCTAAATTGGTAGCGGGGTCGATGCGTGCGCTGTCAGTTGTTCCCCATGGCTTGAGCAACTTCGCGATGCCGGCAGTCGCGCCACTGTTGCAAAAGTTGACGCCGTTAAGCGTGGTGCACGGCCCGCGATTGTCGGTGCAGGTGAGCTGACCTGGCGGTGGCACGGTGCAGTAGCGATCCGCCACCATTTTGATGTAGGCGTCACAGCCGGTGATTTCATTGACCGGAAGCATGTAGATGTCAGCGATGACTTCGAATTCGGTGACATTGCTGAGATTGGCTGTGCCGCTCACGCGCCACGAGTTTTCGGCTTCGCCGATGGTCGTGATGGTCGCGTTTGCAGTGCCAGCGCCCACGGGTTGAACACGAATGTTGTGCGCGAAATGAGCATTCGGATCAAGCGCGAGACGCCGGTACTCAATCTGCCAGAAATCGAATGTGCCAGGTGCTCCAGGGTTCGGGTCAGTCGGACTATTGATCGCCTCCGGCGCACCGAACACAGCAAACTCAAACGAACGGTCACCGGTAAACGGTCGGGTTGACAAGGTACTCGCTGAACCCAATGGCGTTATCTCACCGGGCATACACAATTGGCGTCCAGGGTAGCCATACACCTGCGAGGCTGCTTGGTCGGCGGGGCGTGGCAGTGTGGCGAGTGCCGCGTTCGCGGAACATTTCGTGTCATCGCGCCAGGGATACCAGGGGCCCCACGTAGTCGCGCTAAGCGGAACACGCTCCTCGTACGTGACTGGCGGAAAAATGCCATTGCTTGGATCGGCTTGACCGATGTAATACGGTCGATCTGTGGGACAGCTCGAATAAGTAAACGATCGCGCTTGTCGATTCCAGGTGTTCGGGTTATTCCAGGTGAGCGGCGGAACATCGGTGAACGTCGTGTTGGCCGGGCAGCTTGCAGTTTTTGTGTTGCGCACCGAGGTGAACTTCGCGATCACCTGAGTGCCCATTGACGTGAAACCTACGGAGCGTCTGCCGTTGCATGTTCGCGGTACCGCCGGATCGATTGCGGCTACACAGGACTCATACTTGGCTTCGCGGCGTACGCCCTCGCTCGCGTACGCTCGTGTCGTTCGCGTTTCCGAGCAGCCAGGGAAGAGCTCCGTCATGTTGAACGTGAACCCGCTGCCATTGGCCGGTTGTGGCGGGTATCCCGCCAATGTGGAGCGCGAACCGTGCATGATGCCATCGGCGAAGCTGGTGGGGTTTGTTCCCGCGATCGCTGCACGGTTTACCGCGAGCGACGAGCGAAGGGTGTCGTGTGCTTGTACGTCTAGCCTGCGCTGGTTCGTCGGTTGGGTGATTGCCGCAAGGTATTGACCCACGTTCGTGTTTTGTGTCGAACAGAGGTTGACAAAGACGGAATTGCTGGCGACGGGATTGCATGAAGGGGGGTCAATTGGGCAGACGCCATTCGGTGCTTCGGTGATCGGTGTGTAGTCACGCTTGACCCGAAAGAACTGCCCCATGACAACCACAGCGCCACGGATACTGTTGATTCTGAAACGTATTGAAAACTGCTCGCTGTGGGTGCCGACAATTGGATTGGAGATGGTGCTGCTGATCGGTTGCCAGCCGTTGGCCCCATACTCAATGATCATTGGAGAGACGACGATCATTGAGCCGTCCGCGGGGATGCCGATCGGGCTCTCGGCGATCTCCAAAATCCGCCCCGAGTCGGGTACACCAGGTTGAGGTGGGCGAACGCTGACGGTAGTTGTCTTTCCCGACCCTTGAATGGGACTTAGTTTGAAGTCACGGTTAAGCGCTAAGGGTAGGCCTGTTCCGAGGTTGTCCCATCCAGTGAGCTCGACCCGTGTTCTTCCATTGGGTAGTGTCACGAGCGTAGTCGTTCGGATGTTGATCGTGAAAATCGGCAGGTAGTATGGATCATGCGGATGCAACGAAGTTGCGCGACAGCCAACCTCATTGCTATTGCGTCGCGCTTGTACCGCGTGCGACATCAGACCGTTCGGATCTTTGCCTGCGGCAACGATCGCATCGATCTCGGCCTGGGAGGTGGCACCGGGGATGAACTCTCGGGTGTAGACCGTAGCGGTAGGGTTAGTACGACTGGGCCCCGGCGATGGGTTTGCTCGGTCGAGGCTGACCTGTGCGGGATTCGAGTTCCCCGCCGAGTCTTTGTTCCGAGAGAATTCTTGCCCTGAGCGCAAGATGTCTACACCCAGCATCTGACCGTCTTTGAACCGCTCCTTGCATTCGGCCTCAGTCGCGCATGGCGCGCCCGTCCACGAGCTCATCGCGGTTGGAGGTGGGGGTAGTTGAGGGGGACGAGCGGGTTGACTCCATGCTATTGGCACAAACACAGTTGCCGAAAGTACGTGAGCCAGAAGGTGCCGGAGTGTCATGCGTGCGCTCGTTTGCTGTGCAAACGGAGATTGTGCTGAACGTAGCAAACGCAGATAAAGCGTTGGGTAAACACTGTGACGATCCCTTATTTCGTCGCTCATTTCGAGCTGGCACTTTTTAAGGAGACAACAATGACCCTTGGCACAATAGATTGGCCGTCGGCAAGCGGACAGGCGAAAGCCTTTTCTGAGGCGCGATTCACTTTTGGCCCGGACAAGGACTTTAGGGAGCAGCCGCTTATGAAGATGTGGTTGGAGATGTCGGAGCTCTATCATCGGCTAGCCGACGGCTTCCAGGCCGCGTCACGGGCGTACATCGCAAACATACTGGCCAGCTCAGTGTCGTCGATGCGCCTCTCGCTGCTGGTGGACATCCGTTTTGAACCAGAGCTGGACGGGAACGGGCGGCAGTACTTCGGCTGTGTGGTGCGTGTCGATTGCGAAAACGACACTTCTCACGATGATGAGGCGATCATCGCGCTGCAGGAATTCATCTCATCGCACGCGCATGATGCTTTCTGCTGTGAAGACACGCGTCTTTTCGTGACCCACGACTCCGCACTTCGACTGTTCGCTAACAACGATCTTGATGCGTTCTATGCGGAGGTGACCCGTGAATTTTGAAGATTGGGAAATCACATACAAGCCGATGAAGAACAACCTAGACTGCAACGCTGCTGTAGACGGTTATATGTTCGAAACGTATGGCAAAGAATGGGAGGCTGTGCGGCTTCGTGAACAGCAAGAGCCAGGCACCGTTTGGACTATGGTGTCGGTTGACGATGATCACGATGGCGACGACGCGGAGTGTCGCGTCGGTTGGATACTGATGGACGGCATTCACTATGTCAATCGGTTAGGGTATCTCATAACCGAGAAGCCATTCGTTAGTACTGATGAGCAGCCGTTCCTGTCTGTTGAATACTAAATGTCCGATCACAAAACCATCCCTCGGGGTGGTTTTTTCTTGGGCAAAACCTGCCCGGACTCCTTGTTTCGCCGCTCATGTCGAGTCGGCAACTTTTAAGGAGATCCATCATGGCATCAAAAACTACCGCCGCCACCGCCCCAGCTGTTAACGACCTTACGGTTGTCTTCGGGGATCAAGCGGTCATCGCGCCGCTTAAAGCCCCTAAAGCCCCTCAGCAAACTATTACGATGTTTGCCGGGGCAACCGCCGGACAGTGGGTGCCAGCGATTGATCCAAAGTACGTGTGGAGTAAGGAGCTGTTGCGCCTCGCCCAACGACTCGTTTCACAGGTGGTTAGTAAGAATTGGCTACTCGTCGGTCCTCCCGGCTGCGGAAAGACCGAGTTCGCGTACCAACTGTGTGCGCGCACGAATAGGCCAGTGGAATTAGTGGAGTGCAGCGAGGCCATCGAGGCAGACGCGCTGTTCTCGACGATCCTCCCTGCAGAGGACACCAAGTCGGGCCTGAAGCGCATCGACGGCCCCGTTGTACGCGCGGCGAGATCAGGGGCTACTCTGATCTTGGATGAGGTGACCGGACTTGCACCCGAGGTTCAAATTGCGCTGCACAACCTTTTGGATGGACGTCCCATCCAAATTCGAGCCACGGGCGAAATCGTTACTCCGCATAAGGAGTTTATGGTCATCGCAACAGCCAACGACGTGTCTGGCGAGCATCGGCACAAGTACAAGGGCACTTTCGCGCTCAATTCGGCCTTCAAGAGTCGTTTTGCAGCGCCGAAATTCTCCTACTTGGACGAAGCTACCGAAATCGCAGCGCTCATTTCTCGCGCGCCCGGCCTCGATCCGATCATCGCTCGGTCGCTGGTTCGTGTGGCTATCGCAGTACGCACAAGCGTCGCCGCTCAACTGCGCGAGTTTTCATTCCGAGAACTGATGGTTGCGGGTCGTGCTTTGGCTACACAGAAGAGTATGAAGGTTGAAGACGCGGTTCTTGAGGCGTACAGCGGCAAGGAGACATCGCAAGATGCCTCTGCGATCGGCGACTTGGTGAAGGCGGAGCTTGCTCTGTCAAAAGCCAAGTAACCCACTTCCGATCCACAAAGCCATCCCTTGGGGTGGCTTTTTTTTGGTGAAAAACTGCCTGGACTTCTTGTTTCGCTCACCGCCATCGGGCACTGAGCATCTTTCGTAAGGAGTCTTTAATGGTTAACCCTTCAAACGCGGTGTTCCTGCGCGCGCTCGCGGCGCTCGTGGGTCGTATTAGTCATGTAAACGTTGTTATCAGTCCGGGCATGAACACTGCCTGCACGAACGGCCGAACCGTAATGTGGCCAACGTGGGATCTCCCGCTGATGGCGACCCTCGGTCTCATGCTGCATGAGGTGGAGGGTCATTGCAATCGGACTGACTTCACTGTAGACCGAACCAACGTTCCCGCGCTGGTCAATGCACTCTTTGGCGTTGTTGAAGACTTGCGCATTGAGTCACACATTTTCAATGTATGGCCAGGGGCACGAGAAGCTTTGGCTGCTATTGTGGAGTATGTGTTCGGCGGTCGCCGTTCGAAATCAGCGGAGGACATACCGGCCTCTGCGGTGCTCTGCAATTGGGCACTGTGCTACGGTCGCTCACAGTTGCTTGGGCAAGACGTCAAGTTTGCTCGCTGGGAGAGCGAATTGCTCCCTCTGGTTGGTAAAAAAGGTCTTGGCGAGTTGAAAAGGGTGCTCGGAGAAGTTACCCAATTGCAAGGGGGACGAGGGGGCACTAGCGAGGCGCTGGCGCTGGCTGAAAAGCTCGTTGCTGTGGCTGCGGCTGCTGCGTCATCCAAGCGTGAGCAGGACGCTGAATCTGGGACAAGTACGCCACAAAATAAAACTGGCGGAGATGACGTTCAACCTGAAAAGGGTGAGGCGACATCGAACGTTGAATCTGATGGTGAGGCTGAACCTGAACCTGAGTCAAATGAGAGCGCATGCGATGGCGAACAATCTACAACGGGTCAACCGAAGTCAAATGCTGAATCAGGTACCGAAGGTTCATCGGAGGCTGGTGAATCGGCTGCATCCACAGGCTCGGGCGCGGTTAGCACGAACGCCGTCTTTGCGCCCGACGCGGACGTAGCTGGCGTGCAGCTTGACCTTTTAGACGCTGTTCTGTTGACGAAACCCGAGCGTACTGAGGGACTCTTCACAATGAGCGAGGATGCAAAGGCAATACTGAGGCAATCTGACGTAAAAGTAGATTTTGATCATCCAGGCGTAACGACCCTTGTGGCCGAGGCACTGCGAAAGTTAGATGAAACACTAACTACGCAAACTAAATGTCGCGTGCGATATCGTGACACCGGCGAGCGCGTGGATGTCTCCAAAGCGACAGAAATGCGGCTGGGGAAACTGAACGTGTTTCCTCACCGCACTCGTGGTGAGGCCATTGACACTGTATGTACAGTGCTGCTCGACATCAGCGGTTCCATGATGCAGACGTTTGGCGTGGTCAACAATACTGTAATGAGTCGGGCCGGCATCGCAGGCGCTGTCGTCAATAAAGTGGTTTCGATGTTGGATGATGTCGACGTGCCTGTTTCGGTGATGCAGTTCGGATCGCTTGTGACGACAGTCAAAGGGTTTGACGAAAGATTTAACCCCGCGATTCGGTCGGACTTTAATTCCGATACGCGTCTTGATCTTGGATTGATGCACGTCCTCCCTTCGCTGCTCGCCAGGCGGGAGGCGCGTAAGTTACTGTTCGTCGTTACAGATGGAACTACTTTCAACGAAGGTGCGGCGGCGGAAATGCTGACATCGCCAATTTTTGGCGATGTCGACGTGATTTACGTCGAGCTCTGCGGACAAACGAAATTGGGGGATTTGCTTCAACGCAGAGAACTGAAAAACATTCAGGTTGCACTCGCGCACGATCCGCAATCGTTTGTTGGCGCTGTTAAATCAGCCCTCGAACGTTCTTTTGGAGTGAATGAGTAAGCGTACTGCTGCGCTCAAACGAAGCAAATGAAGCCGCTCTCACGTAGTGTATTCTGATCCACAAAGCCATCCCCTGGGGTGGCTTTTTTTTGGTCGAAAACTGCTCGGACTCCTTGTTTCGCTGGCTCACCCCGAGCCGGCAATTTTTTGAGGAGAAACGATGTCGAAGAAATTCGAAATTCGCTGGGCAGATGTGCAAGCGCTCATCCGCACTGCAGCCGCGCTGCTGCTCGGAAACTGCGTAGTAGTCCCTGTGCTACTCGACAAGATTCCGCCATACTGGTGGTGCATGCCGGTTGCTTTTGGCGGCATGGGCATGTTAGGATGTTTAGGAAGAATTAAGTCGAGTAAGGAGAATGGAAAATGACAACTTGGGAATTGATTCAGTGGGGCTCTGTGCTTGTTGGCATGGTAGCACTCGCTGGCTACTCGTCTTATAAGGCCGCCGAGCAGGAAGAGCGTGACGAGAAGCTAGGCGTTAAACGCAGTGAGCGCGCTGGAACGTTGCTTTAGGCGCACATGATCGACCACAAGCCATCCCTCGGGATGGCTTTTTTTTGGGCTAAAACTGCTCGGACTCCTTGTTTGGGTCACCGCTTTTGTGCATCGACCTTGTTACACTTTTTGAGGAGAATTTTTGTGGGTACTCTATGGAAGAGATTTTGATTTTGATTGCTGTGGCCGTGTTTTTCGCGTTCACGGTTGCAATGCCTTTTTTGGATCCGCTGTTTCGTGTGTTGCGAATCAGGGCACAGAAGCGGGAGATTGAGGGAACATTGGGTAGTGGATCGGTCAAGAAGCGGATGCTCGCGTTCGCTGCTGTCCCGGTGCTCGTATCAGTTGCCGTTGTAGTGGGTGTTGCCTATTGGGAAACGCCTAAAGTTCGCTACGCTAATCCACCGGTTCAGGTCTTACGTCATCTCGACTCAACGGAGCTTGCTCGGGTGCGAGAGATCGCGGCCCGAATCGACAAGCTCGGCGCGCAAGTCGAAGCTACCGACCCTTCGGCGTGGGCAACTTATCGAGCTCTTGATTACCCAGTTCGAGCCGCGTTGAACGAAGAAGTCGTCACCGCTCGCCGCAGTGTGCAATGGAGCCTTACCGATCTGCTGGTCAAGGGCGCTATTGGCCTTTTAATCGCGGCTGTAGTCTTCTCGACGATCTTCAAACCACTCGTTGAGTCGCTTCGCCGCCGAGAGTCAGAGCTTCAATACGAGGTGCGCTCTCTACGAAAGGAACGCGACAGAAAGATGCGCGGCTAAATCAATTTTCGATTTACAAAAACCATCCCTCGGGGTGGTTTTTTTTGCCGAAATTAGCCGTCAAGTGTTCCTCGGGCGAGTGACAACGATTAAGCGCTGGCGTTGTTTCCTGACGTGCCCCGACGTTGTGCTTGCATTTCCTTAAGGATTTCTTTCAGAGTTGCGTTTTCTTCCCGCAGCTCATCAACGAGCTCGTCACTGTTCGAATGGGCGTTGTCAGGCCCCAGTGCTTCTACTGGTACGTTTCCGTAGGTGTTGTCGCGGAAGCAGTAGTACAGGTAAATCGTGACGATGGGTGCCACGATTAAGCAAATACCGATGGTTTTCAATGTGAGACTGTATTCCATACTGAAACTATTACACGAAACATTTGGCTTTGCAACCGTAGTCACACGAAACTATCCCGCATTCCTCGTCGCATGGTTAGTGACAAAGTTCCTAAATGCCCTCTGCGCATCGCCGCCAGCGGCGTCCATGTAGCGTTTGTAAGCGGCCGTCTCCTTGCCGCCAAATTGGGCGGCAAGGAGGTTCGCCGCTCGATCGTTTCCTCCGGGCACTTGGCCATCACGGATCAGTGCCATTCCATCACCTGGCCCCGCCATGTGGAGGACGTAGGCGTATTGCGCCACCTGAGTGTTGTTTAATTGCGACAGATCACCGATCCCTGGCAAATTCGCAGCACGAAGTGCAGCGAGGTTGGCCCCGGCGTAATCCGCCGCCGCCTCCACCGAGGTGCGCGGATCGTCACGTAAGGCGAGTAGTTCTTCTTGCTTGCCTTCGTTGACTTGGTTTTTGCCGTTCACCAAGCCTCGCTCTCTGGCGATCTGATTGAGATACGTTCCGGGTCGTTGCGCTTCGCCAATCCAGGTCGAGTTAATGAATTGCGTTTGTCCGCGCGCTGTACCTCCAGCTGCGGCCGTGAGCGGCTTGATCGCCAATTTGCCGCCTGACTCCGCTCGGATGATTGAGTCCATCACACCGATCCGGATGCCCGCTCTCGCCGCGGCTGCAGCACTCATCTGCTGAAGCTCGGCATCGAGCGGCTTTAGCGTGGTTGGTCGAGCCGTGCGGTGTTGAGGCGACAGCGCCTGATCAATTTCGCGAGCGACCATGGGCGCTGCTACGCCGACAGTGGCTCCTTCGGCGGCTCCGCGCGCTGTGCTTTTCAACAATACGGCTCGCTCGGCTGCCAGAGGGGTTTGGCCTGGCACCGACCCGGAGCCCGTCAACAGCGGCCTTCGCGCGGCGGCCGCTGTCTTCGCGGTATCGGCGGCACGAGCGGCTTGCAAGGAGCGCATCGCAGTGACACCGCGAGCCACGCCACCGATCATGCCTCCACCTAAGACGTTGCCCGCGATACTGAGACCCGTTGCGAATTCACTGGAGGGCAACCCTGCGCGAGTGTGCGCAGCGGAGTAGGCCGCCAGTTTCTCGTTGAGCTTTAACTCACGCTCCAAGTCGTCGATCCGCTGCGCAGCAACGGTCGGCGTGATGCGCCCCGCGTCCCGCTCGCCGTAAATCGCGGCGACACCCGACTCCAACTGCTGGTAGGCAGTTTGGTAGTTCGCGCGCGCAGCATTCAGTCCATCTTTAGCCTGACCGCGGCTAACTGGGCCGATAGGTCCGTTTGGGTTAAAAACGGATGGGGCCGTTGTTGGTGGCTCTGGGTTGAGAGCCACCCCCGACTTTCCCGGCGCATCGCTCCCACCTCCTTGGGGAGCGGAGGGCGACGGTGACAGCCCAGCGGCGGCACGCACATACGTCTGCATGGCCGCTTCGTTGCTCATGGGAGTGGCCCCAGTTTGGGTGCTTTGCGTACGCACGTTGACTGCGCTCAACAATTTTGCGGAGCCTTCGTTCGTGCCCAACTGTCCGGCAAGACTTGGAGAATACGTTTGACCGGACAATGCGACTTCTGCCGCGTAAGCTCGAACACTGGCCTTTTGAAAGTTGCCCAACGCAGTTGGATCGCCAGCGCGAGCACCGCCAAAGTTTTGCGCCATTGTTGCGTAGGCGGCGCTTTGGATGGTTCTTGGACTTTCACCTTTCTGAAAAATTTCTTGCATAGCGTCTCGCCCCGCGTCATCTGCGCGACTTGCCATCCGCAGCGGGCCACTATTCGGGGTCACATTACCGGAAAGCAACCTCGTTGCACCTCCGGCAAGAACAGCGTTGGTCTCAGCGTTCGCGAGGCTCTGCCCGGCTAGCCCATCGAACGAACTCATCCTAGTTCCCGCAGGCACCCCAATGTTGGAAGCGGGCATCGGCGAGCCAACTTGTGCTGCGTCTGCAAGTTTCGCCGCACCTTGCCCCGCAGTGGTGAGCGCCTGGTTGGCGATTTGTGTGGCTTGGGCTTGATTGGCGTTGACGACTTCACTTGCACTGAGGGGTTTGACCGGTGAGCTGTCTACCGCGCTCTGGTTGCCCTGCACCATCGCTTGTGCATTGGTAGCGACCCCGGCCACATTGCCAGCTAAAGTTTGTCTTCCCGCGCTGATGGCGCTAGTCGCTCTGTTGCCTACATCGGCCCCTGATGCTTTGACGGCGGCCTGTTGGTCGCTGATGTCGCCCTGGGCAGCGGCGATCGCAGCGGGTACTGCTGCCACTGCCGCAGCCCCTGCACCTGTGTTGGCCTCGACCAAAGCACTGCCAACGTTACGTGCTGTGGTGGCGATTTGACGAAGTGCAGGGTTGTTGGTGGTGTTCGCGGTGGAGGCTGCCGACGCGAGGACCGCCCCTGCCACAGCGCGATCCGTCGCACTGTTCGATTGCCCCATCTCCATGACGGCGCTGGCGAGCGCGAGCCTCTGATTGCCGCCGTTGGTTTGAGCTGCTGCGCCTGTGAGGGTGTTGAGTCGGCTCATTGAGCCGCTGAGAGCAGCCGGATCAACCCCCGTTGCCGCGACGCTGTTCTGTGCACTGTTTCTGAGCTGATCTGGCGACGCCGTAGAAGCCGTCATCAGCGATGCCACGTTGCCGTCAGTGACCGCTGCGTTGCTACCTGCGGACCGCATCGCTGACACTTGTGAACTCTGAACTTCGCTGTGCTGCAACTGACTTTGCGCCTGGCGCATGCCAGAAAACTCTTGTTTGTTGCTGAAGTCCTGACCAAACGATTTTTCCATCGCGCCCAATGTCTGAATCGCGCCGCTCGCACTCCATCCCTTTGAAGACATGCCGCTCGCACTGGCATTCTGTGCGATTTGGGTCGCTAGCGATGACGCCTCTGTCTCACCCATCTGCACATTGTGCTTGCCGGCGATGTCTCGCACGAGCTTTGCGCCGTTAGCGCCTAAAGCGGCGCCGGCCGCCGCTGCGCCCGACATTCCCGCGCTAGCCACGTAAGTTGCGGCAAGTGCGTTACTGAGGTCTTTGTTTCGGGTGATGCCTTGTAAAAAACTAGACATCGCGCTGATCTGCGCTTGTTGGTCACCACTCAATCCAGTCGTAAACTTGTCTGCCGCGCTGCCTCCAGTTCGGAACTGACCACCCACAGCGCTCGCTGCGTTGAGCGCGAACCCCTCGTTCGTCATTGCCGTTTTCGCGGCCGCTTGCGATGCGGCGGCTGCGTCGGATCGAGCGGTGCCGGCGTTTAAGCTGCTGGAGTTGCCTTGAAACACACCGGCGTTACCGAGACTTCCTCCGATACCGACACCTGCCATGGAACCCCCGTAGAGGGACGCTGAGTCCGTCATGGCTCGGGCATTGACCGCTTGGTCAAGTGCGGGTGAGGCCTTGGATTCGTCCGTGTATCCCGAGCCACCTGTACCTGCAGCACGTGATGCAAGTTGCGTCATCGCTTGAGTGGATCCACGGAGCAGTGCGTAGCTGATGAGGGGCACCGCGCCCATCATCCAGCCGGCAGAGGCAATCGCGGTAGCAAGTGAGTCGTAAAACGCGCTGTGCGCGGCCGGCGCAAAAATTCCCCCAGCCGTGCCGAACCGATAGCTCTGAACTTGCTGAGAGATCGTCTCGGTAATGTAGTAGTTAATGACTACAGCGGTCGGAAACCACGTCTGCGTCCAGATCACTGCAATGATGTACTCCTTAATGAGCACAAAGCCTTGCATCATCATTGCAGCGGCCATCAAAAAAATGACCGGCGTCATGCAGATGATGACAAACAAAAAGATGTTCATGACGGTGAACATCCCGCGCACCCATATCGAGCCTTCTCCCGCGCCGTCAACTTGCCATTTTTCTACGCCGTCGCGGATGAGCGTGAAGGCGAGGGCGGTCGCCCGGTCGATCGGTTCGTTCGATGCCAGCAGACCGGCCTGAACCATAGGCCAGAAACGCAGTTGAGCGGTAATGGATGCTGCGTCCGTGAGTAGGCCGCCGGTGAGCTGCTGTAGGGCTTCCGTCGGCTTGTTAGTGGGCGCATTGGTGGGTGCGGCCGACGTGGTTTCATTCGACCCTGGCGAAGCACTTACCGAGCTACGACCGAGCATCGCGGAGAGGCCGCTGGAGTTCTCAAAATTCAGGATGTCGGTGTGAATACGTTGACCTGCCTCTGCACAGGATTTCATCTCGCCTGCGCCTACCGTGAGCCCGGAGCCGGTGGGGAAGTAGTGTGTGCTGCTGGGCAAGTTCGCAAAGGCTCCCGTATTGATGTCATCCAGCAAATACTTGAGGGCGTCGGGCCGGGTGACAACCTGCGCCATGTTGATGGTTTGTAGTGCGCCATTGGCATCGGGTCTAGCGATGCAGTAGCGCATGTACTCGAAGATGCTTCGGCAGATGTTCCCTTCAGCGCAAGGGTTTGACGAGCGAAGTTGCAGTAGCGTTTTGAGTGGATCGACGAATCCGAACGATCCCTCCGAATAGTTGGTGACTGTAGGGTTCTGGAACGACACTGCGAATACGTCGGCGATGGCCGTGGTGATGGTTCCAGCAATCGAGGCCGGCAGCGCAAGTCCTAGGGGCACGTCGTCCACCACCTGGAACTTGCCAGCGCCATAAATCGTCGTTACGGTGCCACCGCTCGTCATCGATCCGGTTCCTCCAGCTTTGCCGGTGTCGATCGCCGCGCCGGAGTACGAGAAGTACGTCTGCACGCGTACGTTGGTCGTGTTCAAGAACATGATCCACGACAGGAACATCATCCCAAGAAACGGGATGAGGCGCATCTGCCCGCGCGTGAACCACGCGGTGATCGCAAAGATCAGCGAGATCAGAAGCGAAATTTGGACGGCTCGGAGGAGAACGGACGAACCGGAGCTTGGCGAGATGATCCGAGATACCCCACGCAGTGCCGACGCCACCAGGCCGGGATCACCGACGACGTAAATCGTGACCGGATCGCTAGAACCGCCGATGTCTACATTGTTGCGCCCCGCTTGTTCCCACGGAAGAACACCTTGCGGGGCTGATTGAGCGTATGCGCTTGTGCTTATGCAAAGCAACAGTGAGAGCGCGAGCAGGATCAGGAGGGTACGCCGAACGATGTTTCGGGTGACCGACGCTGATGCTGAGGGCGATTGAACCGCAGAGGAATAGGGAGGGGAATGGGCTTCGAAGGGACGCATGAGATGTCCGCGAATATCCGCGTGAGGATGGTGACGCAGACAGGGTAGCGCGAGCGCGCGGCGCAGATAAAGCGCGGGTTGACGCGCAAATCGCAACGGTGTTGTTCCGCCGGATTCGTTTGACTGACATGTGAGCCGCATAATTCGTTTTCCCAATGAGCTCTAACCGGAGTGTCACTCATGTCGAAGGTTATCGAACTGTCTACCTTTCAGTGCAAAGCGATTGCTGGTTTTATGGTCGAAGCGATTGGCGCTTGTTCGGGTGAAAACGTCACGCCCGAAACGATTGGAAAGATTGCGGCACGCCTTGCGCTAAGCCACGGAACGGAGTCGAATTTCGGAACTGCGGTAGGTCAGGCTGCATGCCTCATCCAAAACATCCCGCGCCCATCGAATCCGGTTGAGGCGCGGGCCCTGTCATCGATGCTAGGCGGAATATTTGGGCTGGGCGACGTCTTTCAGTACGCCGGCAAATCGGCGACGCGGGTACAGCTCTTCGAAGCGCGCGACGATGGCATACCCAACACCAATGCGACCAAAAATTTTCTCCCTTACCACTGCGATGTCGCTGTAATGCCGCCAGCATTGCGAGCTCATGCGATTGGGCTGCTCCCGGTGGTCAATGAATCGGACACGGCAACACTTGTTGCTCCATTGGAGGAAATGCTGGCGTGCGTTCCGGTAGCGATTGTTCGATACGCGATGACCGATGCTTTTGAGGTTAAAGCGCCTGAGTCCTTGGGGCTCGGCAACGACGCTTGGTTCGTTCGGCCGCTGATTCAAGAGTTCAATGGCGAGCTGACCATTGGTTTCCCGACTTATGGAGTTCGCCCTCGCAGAGCAGATGATTGGGATGCCATTACTGCGATCCGTGCTCTTACAGCGAGTGCGCAGCAGTGCTCAAAGGAAGTCGTGATCGAACCAGGCTCGTTTCTTTGCGTAAGTAACCTCTTGGCGATGCACGGTCGTGGGGTCACCGTGGGCTATCGAAAGGTTTACCGAAGCTATTTTTCGCGCTGTATTGGTGTCTTGCGCGAAGCACAGCCAGATGCACAAAACGACGTGTTTGATGCGGTGAGGCTTGTCCCCCCTCCGACATCGGTTGCGCTGCGAGTAGCTGCGTAGTAGAGTCAGAACGGTCGAAAAGCAAAGAGCAAAAGGAGCGCTTTATGGTTTTCAGCGGCACAGAATACGAATTTGAGCTTCGGACTGTTCCAAACAGGTCGAAGCGGCGGTTGTTTCTGAACGGCAGCGAGTTGCCAAACCTTGGCGATACGTCGCACCAAAACTTATGGGTCGTTACGCTTGCTTTGCGCGAATCGCTGCAACAGAGGCTGAGGTGTGACGTAGCGGTCGAGATGAGAACGATACAACACATCAAGAACCGCTGCATCGCAGCCACTAAGTTGATTCCAATAGAGGAAGCGCGCTCGATTGCTTCGAAATGCATGACGGCACTCTCCAGCTTAAAACCGGAATGGGTCACACGAATTGCCGGGGAGGTTACGTTGCGCTTTGACGTCTTCCCAAAAATGACGTTTTCTCTTGACGGAACACCAGTCAAGCCTTGTATCGCCCGAACACAGATACAGTTTTTCCGTTGGGTTGGCGAACTGTTGGGAATTTCTCCAAGTACTCCTACACCTGTGGCTTCGTCGATGAGAATGTCGCTTAATGAGCGACTGGTGGATTGTGAGTCTCGATACGAGCGGTTGGTCGATCCACGCATTGCTTCGACCAAGTCGACATCGATGGGGCTTAGCACGTTGCATGCTGAACTACGACGATTGTGTAATGACGCGACGACCTATGGTGACGTTAAAACAAGGCATCGCGCACAGAACCTTTGGAACGCCTTGCTGGGCTACGCGGCGTACTCACGCATCCATTTGCCAGCAGTGTCTTCTCCGCGTGATTTGCTGGAGCCAGATGCTTGTGCGACCGAGGTTATGTCCTATGTTTGCCAGCTTTCCTTTGAGTTCGAGAGCACTGCGATAAACGCCTACAGCGCTATAGGACTGTTGCGAGTTTCGGCGCTACATGCGAATAGTGCCAGGTTCCGGCACTATCGCGTTGATAAGCACGGAGAGGACAGCAGGGAGTTAGCGTTGCTTGCGTTTTTACTTCGCGACAATCTCCGTGAGGGCGCTTTCATAGCAGCTGCTGGGGCCTTCGGCATTACCAGTTCAGACACTTGGCAACTTCAGCTGTGTCTCAATATGCTTGAGGCTGCGGAGAGCCACTACCACATCACACGTACGCATCAGGCTTACGAGGTTTTGTGTATTGTGGAAGAACTCATTGATCGAATGCAATGGAGCATCGATGCCGATATTCGGGCTGAGCTGCATCGCGAGTGTGATGCGCTTGCCCGCGATGTTGGTGCACCTCTATCGCATGGCCGCAAGCGTGCGTCGGCTCGAACAGTGTCCAACATTATTGCGTCTGTCACCGCACGCGCCGTTCCCGGATTGAGCACAAAGTATCACCACTTAGCGTCATCAAGTCACAGATCGAATTACAAACACTGATCGCACGCTCTTGTAACGAAAGGAAGTCTCATGCCAGCAGTAATTCTGTGCACCCAAGATGATGTCGAGTACGCGAAGGGGCTTAAGGCCAGTCTGCTCGCCCTTAGCAGAAACTCGGAAGAACAAATCATTTTGATTGATCCCTACACTCGCAAAGGAATGGAATTTTGTGGTCGGTTGAGTATCAAGTGCCCATCCCAACTTCCCGCGTTGTTACTGCCGTCGGAGTCTTTTCGCTCTTGGTACCCGTTTTTGCCGGATCAACTTGTCCGACCAACATGTGACGAGTTTGCGAGATCCTGCAAGCGGCACGTCTCCGTAGCACGCAGCGCGGACCACTTGCTGGATCCTCCGGCGAGTTTTTTCGAGAGGCCACAAAAGGGATTACGTCTTTTCGCGGCAACGGAAAGTACCACGATTTGTGGCGATCACACCGAGCTCGTTCACCGTGTTGCGAGTGCAGCCCGAGCTGTGGGCGCTTTCAATGCGGTGACTGCGGACTCAGGCGTCCGTCATTGACAGACGCTCATCGAGGTAGTTTGCGACGGCGTCGACTGCGCTACCTCACCGCAGCGTGTGCTTGCCTCATTGTCGTCGAGCGAATGCTCTGTGAGACTGACAAGATCGCCTGCATGCGTTGCATGTTTTCTGTTTGCTTTGATTGAAGTTCAGCCAGCTCAGCTTGCAGCCGGGCTTGGTTACCGGTCATCCACTGCGTAGGTGCCGGTAGATCTGCGTCGCCTTTACTCAGATTTGAAACACCTTTTTTGTTGGACGCAGTGAACATCTGGCTGTAGTGCCTCAACATGTCGCTGGTCAACGCAATTGTGATGGCGTCAATCATGATGTCTTCAAGCGTTCGACCGACGCTCGCAAGCGCCCAGTGGTTGTGCTTCACCTCCATCAACGCGTAGTGAGCACCGGGGGGCATTAGACCCAGAAACGCCCGGTAACGTGCATTGTTGTTGAGCGAGCCGCCGTCACGCATCAGACCGAGGATCGAGCTAGCTTTGATTTCGTAGTCTTTCTCGTCGGTGTTTCCGAATAGATCGCGATGCACCAGCGCGCGCGCGCCGGGAAACACCCCTCGATC
>JAAFHR010000130.1 GCA_013298455.1 Betaproteobacteria bacterium
CGAAACGGTTCAATCCAGAAACAATTTGGACACGCTCGCCCACAGCGTGAAAAAGAGTTTGGGCGAATACGGCGACAAGATCGAAGCCGATGAAAAAACCAAAATCGAAGCCGCGTTGAAAGACGTCGAAGAGCTCCTCAAAGATCAAAACGCCACGAAAGAAGCGCTCGATGCCAAGATGGAAAGCCTCTCCAGCGTCTCGCAAAAACTAGGCGAAAAAATGTACGCCGCCGCGCAAGCGGAGCAAGCCGCAGCGGGCGCTTCGGCTGAATCAGCGGGCGCGGAAGCCAAGTCTGCCGGTGGCAAACCGGGTGATGATGCGAAAGTCGTCGACGCCGATTTCACTGAGGTGAAAGACGATAAGAAGAAGGCTTAAGTGAAATGAATCGGGCTCCTGCGGGAGCCCGAGTTTTTGGAGAAAGCCGTGAAGCAATTGTTTGTGAACGCGTTAGTTTCGCTCGTAACGGGCTTTTTTCTTGTTGTTGGAGTGGGTGGCGGAGCGCTAGTCGTAGGCGCGATCCACGACAAACTGAAAGATGATCCGCCAAAAAAGTACCGCCAAAATACTCGTTTCATTCCACTGGCCGACTCAGCAATTGCTGAATCTTCGGTTGTGCGTGATGTTCCGAAATTTACCGTGAGAGGATCGATACGGAACACTGACGCCATTGACTGGGATGTCTCCTTTATCCGGGTAGAGATACTTTCAAAGTCAACGCCCGTCAGCAAATGCGAGGAACGTGACAGCCCCGATTTTCGAATCGTGAAGCCTGGGGAGAGCATCAACTTCTTGATCGTGTGCTCAAGCGTTGCCAACCCAGTGTCTGGTGAAGCTTTCGAATATCGAGTGCGAGCGGAGCGTTGGGATGATGCCAAGAAGTGAACTCGTAGCGAGTAGCCCGGGGAAGCGCCGCGCGCCCGGGTTCCTGTTACCCACCGAAGGCTACTCCTCCGCCTTGGCTCGTTGAACAAATGCCCGGGCGCGCTCTCGCTTCCCCGGGCTACGAATTTATTTCTGTATGGTTTTGTATCGACGCAATTTTGTTCCGGGTGGCACCTACTTTTTCACCGTAACTTTGGCCGATCGCCGCGCGATTACGCTCGTCGATCACGTAGAGAATTTGCGCACGGCTTACCAAAGTGTGGTGTCGGCTCGGAGCATCGACACGATTGCGATCTGTGTTTTGCCGGATCATCTGCACGCCGTTTGGACGATGCCTGACGGCGACGCGAATTTTTCATCGGCTTGGGTGCTCATCAAGGCGCGATTCTCTCGCGCTGTTGCAAAGGTCGATCCGCGGATCGTTCGCGTTCGCAACGATCAATTCAATCTATGGCAAAGCCGGTTTTGGGAGCACACGATTCGAGACGACCGCGATCTGGAAGCTCATGTGAATTACATCCACTTCAATCCGGCCAAACATGGCTATTGCACTAGCGCCGCTGAGTGGCCGCACTCTTCCTTTCATCGCTACGTTCGCGAGGGGCTGCTGACATCCGATTGGGCGGTGGACACATCCATTGAAGCCCGTGAGTAGCCCGGGGAAGCGCAGCGCGCCCGGGTTCCCGTTATCCGCCGAAGGCACTTCAATCGGCGTTGGCTGGGCGAACAAATGCCCGGGCGCGCTTTCGCTTCCCCGGGCTACGTCCTATGATGCACAATGCATATCACCATGAACCGATTCGTCTCGCTCCTCCTCGCCCTCGTCGTCACCTCGGCCAACGCCACGACGCCCGCGATTCTCAATCACACGTTGAATCCACTGCTCCCCGGCAAGCCCATTGCGTTGTCGCAATATGCGGGCAAGGCGGTGTTGGTGGTGAACGTGGCGAGCCGATGCGGGTTCACGCCGCAATATGCAGGGCTGGAGACGCTCTACAAGCGTTATGAATCGAAGGGTTTGGTGGTGCTCGGTATTCCCGCCAATGATTTTGGCGCGCAGGAATTGGCGTCGAACAAAGACATCGCGGAGTTTTGCCAAAAGAACTACGGCGTGAGCTTTCCGATGTTTGAAAAGCTCGATGCACCGCTCCCGAAACAGCCGCTACACGCCGCGCTCATCAAAGCCACGGGTCAAGCGCCGCAATGGAATTTCCACAAATACTTGATTGATCGCGCGGGGAACGTGAAGAGTTTTTCGAGTAATGTGGAGCCGTTGTCGCCTGCGTTGATTTCGGCTGTGGAAGCGGCGCTGGCTACAAAACGTTAGTTGATGCCACGAGCCACGACTCATACCGTTCGCCCTGAGCTTGTCGAAGGGTTGGTGGAACGCCACCGAGGCTTCGACAAGCTCAGCCCGAACGGAAATCAAGTGAGCAGCGTTTTGGGTTGTGCATCGCTGCGTTAGTCGTTGCCTTGGTCGTGTGCCACCAACCCTTCGACAAGCTCAGGGCGAACGGAAATCAAGTGAGCAGCGTTTCGGGTGAGCGTTCACGTCGGAACGCCTGCGGCTTCCGACCTACATCAAACCCAAGCCTAACGAAGATAGAATTCGCCCACGGTCAACAGTTCACCGAGGCGCTCCCAGCGATTCAACTTGAATCGTTTGCTAAACCTGCCATCGTGTTTTCATTCACGGTTTGATTTTCCGCACTGACGCATTCGAATTTTTTCTGCGCCAATCCGCGTGACAAGGGGAGCCATCCGCAGCCACCGTCTCTTCGTTCGGTGACATTTTTGGATACGGCGCCGAAGGAAATTCAATGATCTCTGCTGCTTCAACCAACGACACTGTGCGTGCGCCGAAAAAGCGCCCGCCTGCTGCGATTCATTCGCTCGCCATTGATGATTTGTCGCAATTCGCCAAGGCGCTGCGCACCTCGCTATCAACGATTGCGACCGCGCCAACGCATTTGCAACTGCTGAACCTCATCACCAAAGCCGCCGGGCGCGGCAACTATCAAGCGTTTCTGGCCAACGCCACGGCCGCGCCACCGCTGACTGCCGCCAAAGCTGCGGTACCGGTCGCGATGTCGGCGCACGCCGCCAAAGCGCTCGCGCAATTCGATGACGAAGGCCGTTTGATGCGTTGGCCGAATAAGTTTGCGGTGCAACGCATTGCGCTGTGGGGCTTGTGGATGCCCTTCGCGATGCATCGAAAATACACCGAGCGCGAGGTGAATGCGGTGCTCAATACGTGGCATTTGTTTGGCGATCAGGCCACGTTGCGGCGCGAATTGGTTGAGATGAAATTTCTTGCACGCACGCCAGATTGCCGCGAGTATTGGAAGCTCGTGGCGCGACCGGACGAGGATGTGAAGGCGTTTCTAACGGCGCTCAGAGCCAAGCGCGGTGTGGGTTAGCGCGTCGAACTGTAGGAGCGGCTTGCCGCGAAAACTTCAGAATCGGGACGCTGACTGCGTGACAACGATTCGCGGCAAGCCGCTCCTACAACTGGCGATTAGGTAGGAGCGGTTCCACCGCGATTCACGGACGCCAACAGCGTTAGGCGATAGAGCGCATGCCGTTCACCCTGAGCTTGTCGAAGGGTTGGTTGTGCGCCAACAAGGCTTCGACAAGCTCAGCCCGAACGGAAGTGGGGAGGTTTGCGTGGGAAACACGAGCTGGATGCGCCTCCGTCGACATCAACGGATCGCGGTGGAACCGCTCCTACAGCGCTTGTTGGGCGCGGATGCCTGCGACTAGCTTCGCAACGACTTCATCGATGCTCAGCGCGCTGGTGTTAACCACGATGTCGTAGTTGGCCAAATCATGGGTGTTGACGCCGTAGAGCTTGAAATAGCGCTCGCGCTCTAAGCGATTTCTCTCGGCGATAGCGTGGCGCGCGATGTCGATCGTGGCGTAGGTTTCTTCGGCGCGATTCGCGCCCATCACGCGGGCAACGGCGACTTCGGGATCGATGGTGAGTGTGACTTTGATCGCGTTCGCGACGAAGTGAAACGCCATCCGCGAATCGATCACAACGCGCTCCATGGCGTTTACATCGATCTTCAAATAATCGTCGATTTCCTTATCAATCGACGGGTCGGTGAGCGCGATTTGATTGAGCTCCAGCGTGGTCACGCCGCGCCGCGATGCGATGGCGCGCTGAATCGCGCCAGTCGACAAATACGAGTAGCCGAGCGCTTCGGCGAGCTTGGTGCCGACGGCCGATTTGCCGCTCCCAACTTGGCCAGAAAGCGCGATTCGGGTTTTGGCGATAGCGGCGGGAGGTGCGGCGGAAGCGGGTGATGCAGTCATCCGTTGGGGCTCAATCGCATGGCCTGAGCGCAGCGAAAACGTGAATGGAGCGATTGATTTTAGGGGCGTGAGCGGTGGCGATGAATTGCCGGTATAGCTTATTCATCGAATACCTTACTAATAATGGGCTACGTTAAATACAGGGATACAAATGAAACATCAGAAAAATTGCGCGAAGCCCAAAAAAGGATTGGCATTTGTCTAAAAAGCTTACCGATAGAAGATCAGTTGGCTCCCTCTCCCGTAGGCGGGAGAGGGTTGGGGTGAGGGTGTGGCGCGTCGGAGAACCAAAGCGGATATAGCTCTTCAGCCACCAGCACCCTCACCCCTAGCCCCTCTCCCGCCCGCGGGAGAGGGGGACAGAACGCGCTATGCCAACCAGCGCTTACGACGGCGATAGCTCTTCACATCGCGAAACGATTTGCGCTCGCCCGACGACACGCCGAGATAGAACTCTTTCACGTCTTCGTTACTGGCGAGCTCTTTGGCGTCGCCGTTCATCACCACGCGGCCGCTCTCAAGGATGTAGCCGTAATCGGCGTATTTCAGCGCGACGTTGGTGTTTTGCTCGGCGAGCAAGAAGCTCACGCCTTCTTTCGAATTCAAATCCTTAACGATTTCAAAAATCTCAGACACGATTTGCGGCGCGAGCCCCATGCTCGGTTCATCAAGCAAAATCATCGACGGTTTCGCCATCAACGCACGACCTACAGCCGTCATCTGCTGTTCTCCGCCCGAGGTGTAGCCCGATTGTGAGGTGCGGCGCGTTTTTAGGCGCGGGAAGTAGTGATAAACCTTTTCTAAATCGGCCTTCAGCTCGGCGCGCGAAATTTTTCGGGTGTACGCGCCGGTCAGCAAATTTTCTTCAACGGTGAGATGACCGAAGCAGTGCCGGCCTTCCATCACTTGACACACGCCCATCTTCACCAAATCGTTGGTGGTGAGCTTGTCGGTGCGTTGCCCCATGAATTCGATGGAGCCTTTGGTGACCTCGCCACGCTCGGTTCGGAGCAAATTCGAAATGGCTTTGAGCGTCGTACTTTTGCCAGCGCCGTTCGCGCCGAGCAGCGCCACGATCTTGCCTTTCGGCACTTCGAGCGACACGCCCTTCAACACCAAGATGACGTGGTCGTAGATGACTTCGATGTTGTTGATGGCGAGATAGGCGGACATTTGGGTTCCAACATAGGGCGGGACAAACTGTTCGCTTCGCGGACAGCAGTTTTTTGCCACAGATTACACAGATGAACACAGATTTCGATCAGCAACCGCTGAAATCATCGGTGGAATCTGTGTAATCTGTGGCAAAAAAAATTCAAGCGAACAGCATTTGGGCTAGAGGGAGGGCACTCAGCATTAAGCGAGCACCCTCACCCTAGCCCTCTCCCGCTCGCGGGAGAGGGAATTCAGACACTAGCCGGGCAAGCAGGCTGGCGTGATTTTCTTTTCAGCAGCATACTTGGCTGACGATTCAGCGACCATCTTTTGGATCATCGCGCGATCACCTTGCACCCAGTTTGGTGTGACGGCTTTCCATGCCTTGCCGTCCCACACTTGCACCTTCACTGCGCCGGAGCCTTCATGATCTTGGCAGCTCGTTTTGATGGTTGGGAACATGTTGAGTGCGCCGAGCTCGCGTTGACGCTTTTCATCCACATTCAAGTTCTCCAAGCCCCAACGAATTTGCTCGCCAGTGACCACTTTGCCTTTGCCGTACTTGTTTTGCGCGTTGCGGATGCCTTCAACCCAGAGCATCGCAGCCGTCACACCACGCATGTGATACACCGAGCCGATGCGATCTTTGTCAGCCAAGTTGCCTTTGCCAGCAGCGTAGACCTTCTTCTTGATTTCTTCAATAACAGGGTAGCTGCCGGGGGTGTTAAACGTCATCGTGGTGTAGCCCTTGGCCGCATCGCCCGCAGGGATCACGTCTTCCTCAGAGCCCGCCCACCACACGCCCAACATCTTCTCGCGTGGGAAGCCGTTACGTGCAGCGGTTTTGATCGCCACCGCATTCATCACGCCCCAGCCCCACAAAATCACGTAGTCAGGATTGGCTTGACGAATCTGCAACCACTGCGAGTTTTGCTCGGTACCGGGATGCGCGACAGGAATCTTAATCAGCTGAAAACCGAGTGATTTTTCGTAGGCTTCGAGCACTGGGAATGGCTCTTTTCCAAACGCCGAGTCGTGATACAGATGCACGATCTTTTTGCCCTTGAGCTTATCCATGCCACCGGCTTTGTCGCCCAGATACTTGATCATGCCTGCGGCTTGATTCCAGTAGCTCGTGATGAGCGGGAACACATATGGAAACACTTGACCGTTGGCCGCATCGGAGCGACCGTAGCCCAGCGTTGTCATCGGTACTTTATCCACGCCCACACGATCCAAAATGCCGTAAGCGATGCCGGTGCCCAGTGGCTCGACCAAGCTTGCGCCGCCGTTCTTCTTTTTCAAACGCTCGTAGCATTCCACACCGCGCGAGGCGTTGTATTCCGTTTCACACTCTTCCCACGAAATCTTCACGCCGTTGATGCCGCCGTTGGCGTTGACCAAGTTGAAGTAGTCAATTGCGCCGCCGAAAAAGCCCGAGCCGCCCGATGCGTAAAGACCTACGCGGTACGACAAGATCGGCACGAATTGCTCTTGCGCGGTGGCCAGCGTGCTGGTCACTGCGCTCGCGGCGGCAACTGCCGATACGGTGAGCGCCTTGAGTAAGGTCAGTTTCATAATTCCTCCTTTGGAATGCAAAAAAAAGTAAGCGTTACAGTCGATCAAAAAACAGTTAATGCGGGAATGGCCACAGCCTCAGTTTATCTTTTCCGATTTGCCACAGCCGCGCCAAGCCGTGCGGTTCAACAATCAAAAAGAAAATAATCATTGCGCCAAACACCATGAGTTCCACGTTCGAAGTCACCGAATTGGGCATGCCCGTAAAGTGAACGATGACCGAGAGAACCACCGGGAGCAGCACGATAAACCCTGCGCCCAGAAACGAGCCTAGGATTGACCCTAGCCCGCCAATAATCACCATGAAAAGAATGCGAAACGACAAATCAAGGTTGTACGCCTCGGGCTCCACCGTACCCAAATAGCAAAACGCGAATAAAGCGCCCGCCACGCCGCAGTAAAACGAACTCACGGCAAACGCGGTGAGTTTGGTGCGAACGATTCGAAAGCCAATCACCTCGGCGGCAACGTCCATATCGCGCACCGCCATCCACGACCGACCAACGGTCGAGCGCACCATGTTTTTTGCCAACAACGCAAGCACGGCCACGATGGTCAGCACTAACAGATACTTGCGAGCTGGCGTATTGAACGCAAAACCAAGAATTTCAATTTGCTGCGCGGTGATCACACCTGATGCAGAATTGTTGGTGAACCACGGCACTTTGGTTAAGCACCACACCACGAAAAACTGTGTCGCGAGCGTTGATGCCGCTAGATAAAAACCGCGAATCCGCAAACTCGGCAGGCCAAACAAAATCCCCACCATCGCTGCGCAAATGCCGCCCAAAATGAACGCGACCAAGATCGGCATGCCGGGCACTCGGAGCATGAAGTTGTAGCTAGCAAACGCGCCAACGGCCATGAACGCTGCCGTTCCCAAAGAGATTTGCCCCGCGTAACCAGTGAGGATATTGAGCCCCAGTGCCGCCAGCGAAAAAATCAGAAACGGAATCAGAATCGCCGAGAAGAAGTACGGCGTTGCGAAAAGCGGAATCGCAATAAAGGCGATCAGGAGCAACGCAGCCACGGCGTAGCGATCTTGCGCAATCGGAAAGATTTGCGAATCGTTGAGGTAGGTCGTTTTGTATTGACCGGCTTCTCTGTAAATCATTGATTGCGCTCCGCGCAAAGGACGAAAGACGAATGACGAATGATGACGCGCTTCGCTAAGGACGAAAGACGAAGGACGGCGCGCTTCGCTAAGGACGAATGACCAATGACGAATGACGTGAAGGAGTGTTGCGGATTCACTTAAATCCTCCGAATGATTTTTTCGCCGAATAGGCCTTCGGGGCGCAGCAGCAGGAACACCAGCGCCAGCACGAAGGGGAACCAGCCTTCTAGGCCGCCAAGGTTTGTTTGGGTATCGAAGAGCTTTTGCAGCAGCG
>JAAFHR010000131.1 GCA_013298455.1 Betaproteobacteria bacterium
ACCCTCACCCCAACCCTCTCCCGCTCGCGGGAGAGGAAGTCAGACATCTCAGCTAACACTGCGCCACATTCCGACAATACAAACTCAACTCCTGCAGTCGCGTGTTCGCCAACACCGATTGTCCGGCCCCCTTCTCCCGCAAGCGGGAGAAGGGTTGGGGATGAGGGTGTGGTGGCATTAGCTGAGCTCTGCACCACTACGCTCCAATGGCGACACCCTCACCCCAACCCTCTCCCGCTCGCGGGAGAGGAAGTCAGACATCTCAGCTAACACTGCGCCACATTCCGACAATACAAACTCAATTCCTGCAGACGGGTGTTCGCCGCAGCCTCTTGTCGCGCCTTTCCGCCATATTCCATCGCGAGCTTGAAATCGTATTTGGCGAAAAACGCATCAAACTGCTCCACACCCGCTGTACCCATCGCTCGGAGTTGATCAGTTTTTGGGTCGTAGCCCAATGCAATGGCAGCCAACGGCGCAGGCGCAGGGCCTGCAACAACTTTGGCACCTGCGCTCGGGTCGTACACCGAATGATCGGCGCAGCAATGAATGCGCTCGGCCTCGGAGTGCTTCGATGCTTTCTCCTGAAAGCGAATAAAGGCGACCTCTTTCGCCGGGTAGGCCAGCTTGTGTGAACAAATCGCTGAAAACGCGACGATGCTTCGACGTTTGCCCACGCCCCCAACATCACGCCCCATGTCGATGAGCAAACAAGGCGTTGCAACAAACGGGTAGTGAAACAAATAATTTGTGAGCGGCTTTAGCGAGTTTGCCCGCAGTGGTTTGCCTTGTTCATCCGATAAGATGCTCGGCTGATAACGTTTGATCGTGGGCGACGTGCTCGCCAAAAGCGGCGATGCGGCCACGGCTGCCAACAAGCTGCTCGAGCACGCCACCAAAAAGTCGCGACGCTCGCTATCACGATTCGCAGCAAGGTCTAGGAAAGTTTTTTGTGACTCCATCCCCGCACATCTCCACGGCGAGCAAACTGCTCGGCGATATTCATGAACAACTCGATTCGATTGTACTGGGCAAAACCGAGGTCACGCGGCTCGCCGTAACCTGCCTTTTGGCGCAGGGTCATCTCTTAATCGAAGACGCGCCGGGGCTTGGTAAATCAACGCTTGCGCTAGCGCTCGCCAAAACCTTCGGGCTCAATTTCAGCAAGGTGCCGTGCACCAATGATCTGCTGCCTTCGGATTTGTTGGGGCTCTCGATTTGGGACAGTACAACGCAAGCGATGCGCTTCACACCGGGGCCGATTTTCACGCAGGTGCTGCTGGCCGATGAGCTCAATCGTGCGCCTTCAAAAACGCAGAGCGCATTACTCGAAGCGATGGAGGAGCGGCAAGTCAGCGTAGATGGCGTGAGCCGCGCACTGCCAAACCCGTTCTTCGTGATCGCCACACAAAATCCGATGGATCAGGTGGGCGTGTCACCGCTCCCGGAATCGCAGATGGATCGTTTCATGATGCGGCTCACGCTGGGTTACCCGAGCGCGGAAGCCGAGATCGCTTTGCTGCGGGGCGGTGATCGCAGATCCAACGCGATTCAAGCAAGCTCCGTACTTCCCGCAGATGCGCTGCAACGGCTGCAAGCGGTGATCGACAAAGTGCACATCGCCGAGCCCGTGCTCTCCTACGTTCAGCAATTGCTCGCCGCGAGCCGAAGCGGCGCAACGCGACCGCTCTCGCCCCGCGCGGGGCTAGCGCTCATCCGCGCCGCTCGCGCCGAGGCGCTGCAAAGCAGTCGCGATCACGTGTTGCCCGATGACATTCAAGCCGTGTGGAGCGCCGTGGTGAGCCATCGCCTCGGCGCGAGCCACGATAGCTTGAGTAAAGGCGCGCAGCTGGCGCAAGCAGTGCTGGTGAGCGTGGCCGCGCCATGACAGCACCGGCAGGCACGGACTTGGCCGCGCCGCCTGTAGGCGCGGACCTGGCCGCGCGCCTCTCGGTAGGCGCGGACCCGGCCGCGCTCCTCGTTGTAGGCGCGGACCTGGCCGCGCTCTCGCTGCAACGTGCGACGCCAGGTCGTCGCCTACAGAGCCCATGACCAGCCTCGTCGCACCGCGCCCCTCGTGGTGGCAACGCCAACGCACTCAATGGCGTGAATCATTCGGAAACGTTGCAATCACGGCCAGTGAAATCGAACTCGTGCAACGGCGCATTTACGTGCTGCCATCAATGCGCGGTTGGGCGGTGATCGGCATTGCGATTTTGCTGCTCCTCACGGGTATCAACTACCAACTATCGCTCGCCTATCTCGTTGCGTTTTTACTGGGCGGTTTGATGCAGGTAGCGCTGCATGCGACCTATCGAAATTTGCGCGGTTTGATCATTCGCGTGGGGAAATCACCGCGCTGTATCGCAGGGGAAAGTTTGCAGTTTCCAATCACGCTAGCCTCACCCGATCGAATGCGTGAGGGCATTTCGCTGGAACGAATCGTGCGCGGCCGAAAGCGTGTGTTGGGTGCCGCGAAAAGGGTACGGATCACCGCCGATAAGCTGCAGAGTTACGTCATTGACGTTGCAGCTCCAAAGCGCGGCATCGCGCCGCTCGGGCGACTGCTCATCGAATCGCGTGCGCCCTACGGCTTGATTCGCGCGTGGAGCTACGTGAATTTCGAGTGGGTCGGCTTGGTCGAACCGAAGCCCGAAACCCCATACGCCGAGCTGCCCTACGCCACGGGTAGCCTCGCCACAACCCAACGCCAGAGCGACGTTGCGCTCGATCCCGACACGCTTCGCGAATACGTCGCGGGCGATTCGTTGAAGCGTGTTGCTTGGAAACAAGTCGCAAAGTCTGGCCAGTGGTTCACCCGCACGGGTGAAGCCGGACAGCGCGGCGACGTTGAGCTCGCATGGAACGCCACCGAACTCTCCGACACTGAAGCACGCCTATCGCGAATCGCGGCCTGGGTAGATCGCGCTCGAAACGCTGACGCTGCGTTTTCTCTGCAAATGCCCAACGGCCATCTGCCGCTCGCGAGCACCGCGCCTCATCATGATGAAGCGCTAGCGATGCTCGCCGTGTTCCCCAAACCCTTAAGCGAGGTGCGCGGTGTTCGCTCGTAGCCAACGCGCCAACAGCGCGACGCTCACGTCCCAAACGGCAGAGAGACTGACCGTCGCACACCCCGATCTCCGGGCGCGCCGCTTTCTGCTCTTTGCTGTGCTATTGGCGCAGCTCGCCAACGTCACCGCAATCAACCCGCTTATCGCGGCCATCGGCATCGCTGCGACAGTGCTAGCAGCGCTCATTAAAGCGCCGCCACGGCACTTTGTGTGGCGCAGCGCTCTGTTGGTCGCCACGATCGCGGCCGGCGTGTTGGTGTTTTTCACCTACGGCAAAGTCTTTGGCAGAGAGCCCGGCGTTGCGCTCCTCTTCATGTTCGGGCCGCTGAAAATTCTTGAAGCGAAATCAACCCGCGATTTCATGGTCGTTTGGGGCTTGGGGCTGATGCTCTTCGTCGCAAGTTTTTTCGAAAACTTGGGGCTCTTGGCAGCGCTCAGCGTGCCGCCCATCATCGTGGCCTACATTACCGCGCTTCGCTTGTTTGATGCGAAGGCAAGCGAGCCCGATGCGCAACCGCTCAGTTCACATGTAAAAGCGGCGGCCGTACACACCTTGATGGGCATTCCACTGGCTGCGATGCTCTTCATTTTGTTTCCGCGCGCCACGGCGCCGCTGTGGGGCATGCGCGATCCAACCGTCGGGCAAACGGGCTTATCCGAGGAGATGCAGCCGGGACAAATTGCGAAGCTAATTCAATCGAAAGAAACCGCGTTTCGTGTGGAGTTCGAAGGCCGCAAGCCGCCCCGCCAAGCGCTCTATTGGCGCGGCCCGGTGCTACGGCAGTTTGATGGGCTCACGTGGAGCGTAGGTGATCGTTTCGAGCGTGGCGAATTCATCTCATTCACGCCCGAAGAGTACGCCGCTGAATCGCTGATTTACACCGTAACCGCAGAGCGGCTCGACACCCGTTGGCTACCCGTGCTCGAAATTCCACTGGCCTTTCCAACGGGACCTGCCGTTGAAAACACCGTCTTTCTCACCGACGCCCAACAAATCGGCGTGCGCCGCGCCAGCAATGGCGCAACAGCCTACCGGCTGCAATCCTTCGCCCGGGATCGCTACCCCGCCGACCCGCCCTCCGCCACTGGCGCAGAACTGCGCACCGGTCCGCCCAGCTGGAACCCACGCGCCCGGGAATTCGCAAGCAAACTCGCCGCTGAAAACCCCGATCCACGCGCTCGAATCAACGCGCTTTTAACGCTCTTCAACCGCGAACAGTTTTTCTACACCCTGAATCCGCCGCTCTATTCCGATGGTGCCAAACGAAGCAGCGCGATCGATGCGTTTTTATTCGATTCACGACGCGGCTTTTGCGAACACTACGCCAACGCGACCGCATTTGTTTTGAGAGCGGGCGGCATTCCGTCGCGAGTAGTCACCGGTTATCAAGGCGGTGAATGGGCCCCCGGTGGCCACATGATCGTGCGGCAAAGCGATGCCCATGCGTGGGTTGAAGCTTGGATCGGCGGCAACTGGATTCGCATCGATCCCACAGCCGCTGTCGCTCCGAATCGAGTGGAGCTCGGCGTTGAACAAGCGCTCCCCGAAACCGAACGAATGTTCGTCAACACCCGAGGCTGGTTCAACAGCGCCAAGCTTTCAGCCTGGTGGGACGAAGCCAATTTCGGCTACACCAAATGGGTCATCGGCTTCGACCGAGACCGCCAAAAACAACTGCTCCGCGATCTGGGTTTGGGCGACATGAATCCGCTCTCAGCGCTCGGCTGGATGCTCATCGCCGTGAGCGTGAGCGGCGCAGTCGTCGGGCTTGGTTGGTGGTGGATGAACCGGCGAAACGAGCGAGATACCGATCCGAGTGTTCGCATCTGGCGAGCACTACGGAAACGCTTGATTCGTGGAGGGCTTAACGTTGCACCACACGAAACGGTGAGTGATGCGATGGAACGAGCGGCGGCTCGTTGGCCGCAGCACAAAGCCCAGTTTTCGGCGTTTGCAGCGCATTACAACGACCTGCGTTTTCAAGCGTCAAAGCGCCCACGTGACGAAGAATTTAAGGCGCTGCGAAGCGCACTGCGAGGCCTGCCTCGGGCTGCGCGGTTAAAGCGAGCAGCCGCCACGGCTTGATTCGATAGGCAGTGCGCACACCCACCGATTGTCATCCTGAGCAGCGCGAAGGATCAGCAGCACTCACGGGAATGCCCGCGAAAACAAAAACGTGCGCCACCTGATGTTTCGCTCCGCTCAACATGACAACGCGCTGTGCAGCCTGTCCCATCTGTAGCGGTAGCGGAACCCGCTGCGCTATCCCGCAAAAGCCCGTCATCCTCAGCAGCGCGAAGGATCGCTCAGGTTGACATGAATGCTCGAAAAAACTGAAACGTGCGGTGACTATTGTTCGCTCCGCTGCGCCACACTCACCCACAACTCACTCCCCGCCGGTGCCCACGGCATCCACCCCACCTGCCCGGTGCGCGTGTCAATCCAGCGCTGGCGCAAGTGCTGCGGCGCATCCTCACTCGCGGCGATCACCGGCAAACCGCCTTCGCAATCAGGCTCGGCGGTGTCGTCAAGCGTCACCCAAGCCCCGCGCGGCAGGTTTACAAAACTACGGATCGTTTTGCAAGCTGAAACGTCCCAGAGCTTCACCGTGTTGTCCCATGAGCCGCTCGCGAGCGTCTGGCCGTCGGGGCTGAACGCCACGGACCAGACCGAGTTTTGATGCCCAGTCAGGCTCGCTTTTTCGCGGCCCGTGGACACGTCCCAGAGCTTCACCGTGTTGTCAGCCGATCCGCTGGCGAGCGTCTGACCGTCGGGGCTGAACGCGACGGACCAGACCGAGTTTTGATGCCCCGTCAGACTGGCCTTTTCGCGGCTCGTGGACACATCCCAAAGCTTCACCGTGTTGTCCCATGAGCCGCCAGCCAGCGTCTGGCCATCGGGGCTGAACGCCACTGACCAGACCGAGTGTTGATGGCTCGTCAGGCTCGCGGTTTCGCGCCCCGTGGACACGTCCCATAGCCTCACCGTACTGTCCCACGATGCGCTAGCGAGCGTCCGTCCGTCGGGGCTGAAGGCCACTGACGTAACCGAGTCTTGATGCCCTGTCAGGCTCGCCGTTTCGCGGCCCGTCGAGACGTCCCAGAGCTTCACCGTCTTATCTGCCGATCCGCTGGCGAGCGTCTGGCCATGGGGGCTGAATGCGAGTGACGAGACCCAGTCGTGGTGCCCGTTCAAGCTCGCTTGTTCGCGGCGCGTCGACACGTCCCAAAGCTTTATCGTTTTGTCGGTTGATCCGCTGGCTAACGTACTGCCGTCGGGGCTGAGCGCGACTGACCTAGCCGAGTTTTGATGTCCTATCAGGCTCGCCGTTTCGCGCCCAGTCGACACGTCCCAAAGCTTCACCGCCTTGTACGCTGATCCGACCGCGAGCTTCCGGCCGTCGGGGCTGAACACTACTGACCAGCCCCCATTTTGATACCCCGCCAGGCTCGCTGTTTCGCGCCTCGTCGATACATCCCAGAGCTTGACCGTGTTGTCAACCGATCCGCTGGCCAACGTCCTGCCGTCTGGGCTAAATGCGACCGACCAAACCGAGTTTTGATGCTGCGTCAGGCTCGCCGTTTCGCAGCCTCGTGACACATCCCAGAGCTTCACCGTGTTGTCCCACGATCCACTTGCGAGCGTCTGACCGTCGGGGCTGAACGCCACAGACCAAACCAAGTTTTGATGCCCCGTCAAGCTCGCCGTTTCACGCTTCGTCGGCACATCCCAGAGCTTCACCGTGTTGTCTCCCGATCCGACCGCAAGCGTCTGGCCGTCGGGGCTGAAGGCTACGGAGAAGACCGTGTCTTGATGCCCCATCAGGCTCGCGCTTTCGCGGACTGTCGACAAGTCCCAAAGCTTCACTGTCTTGTCATCCGATCCGCTCGCGAGCGTCTGGCCGTCGGGACTGAACGCTACGGACCAGACCGATTTTTGATGCCCCGTCAGGCTCGCCTTTTCGCGGCCCGTGGGCACGTCCCAGAGCTTCACCGTCTCGTCAGCCGATCCGCTGGCGAGCGTCTGGCCGTCGGGGCTGAACGCCACGGACGAGATCCAGTTTTGATGCCCCGTCAGGCTCGCCTTTTCGCGCCCCGTCGACACGTCCCAGAGCTTCAGCGTGTTGTCAGCCGAACCGCTGGCGAGCGTCTGGCCGTCGGGGCTGAAGGCAACGGACAAGACCGAGCCTTGATGCCCCGTCAGGCTCGCCTTTTCGCGGCCCGTCGACACGTCCCAGAGCTTCACCGTGTTGTCACCGGAACCGCTCGCGAGCGTCTGGCCGTCGGGGCTGAAGGCAACGCAGCGGATCACGGCGCGATGGCCTGCGGCAACGATGGCTCGAAGATTCGCGGATAGGTCAACGCGCTCGAAACCGCTTGGGGGTGGGGTTTTCGGGTTCAACAAGGCGCTGTGTGTGCCGAACGAATTCACCGCCCACTCGGTCGAATCACAGGCTTGAAAAAACGCCCCGTCGCACACGGCAGTGAGCATCGCTGCGCTTCGCAGCGAGGTGTTGTACCAAGTGCTGCCACGCAGATTCGTGCCGCTGAAGTTAGCTTGCGTGGCATCCACATCCCTCCAGAGCGACTGCCGCAACTCGCTACCGTCGGCACGTAGCCGCGGCGCGATGACGTTTTCGAAGCGTACGCCTGGCATGTCTGCAGAAGCCAGCCCAAGGCCGGGCAGATTGAGCCGGGATGTTGACGTGCCAACTAACGAGTGATTGCTGACGTAGGTTCCGCTCAAATTGATCTCAGCCCCCCCCTCACTGGGGCGCAGAGCGACTAGCTTCAACCAGGCGACCATTGGCGCGAGCACGCTCGACTTGTCGAGGAAACGCGAATCCGGCGGCATCGCCAACAAACCGCGAAAGGTGCCGAGCGCTTGCTCTTGCTCTGAGCTTTCGAGGATTTCCAAGCGCTGCCACATGAAATCAAGCGCCTCGCTCGACGGCGCAAGCCCCGACCACCGCTCGAACGCGATTTGCGGGGATTCCTTCAGTGCTTCAAGCAGGTAGCCCGACAAAAAGTATTCTTGCAGCGACGTGTGGGCAAATCGAAAGTCGGATTCGCCAACACGCACTAAAAATGTGGCGGTGCGTAAATCTTTGGCCAGCACGTCCGCCTTTGCGGCATATCGAAAGCCCCAACCGGGCGTGCGCTCGATCAAGGTGTAGAGCCACTTCGAGAGCCGGGTGTGTGACCACTGCCGCGCACCGTCGCGCCACATTTCTGCAGCGA
>JAAFHR010000132.1 GCA_013298455.1 Betaproteobacteria bacterium
TGGGGCACGCGTTTTTCTCGATGCCGACGAAATCTTCTTCAGAAATCGTACCCGCAGCCATTTTTCCGACCGCCTCAAACGGCGAGACGATGGTGAGCGCTTGGCCTTTCCAGTTGCCCGGCTTGATCGTACCACCGTAGCAATAGATCGATGGGATATTCATGCGACACATGGCGATCATGCCGCCGGGCATGTTTTTGTCGCACGCGCCGAGCACCAACACGCCGTCCATCATCTGGCTCTGTGTGGCGGTTTCGATGGCGTCTGCGATGACTTCGCGCGATACCAACGAATACTTCATGCCCTCCGTGCCCATGCTGATGCCATCGGTCACGGTGATCACGCCAAACATTTGCGGCATACCGCCCGCCGCTTTGATCGCGGCATCGGCCGCATCCGCGAGCGGTTGAATACCGGCGTTGCACGGGTTCATCGTGCTGTGACCGTTAGCAATGCCAACGATTGGCTTATCGAAATCATTGTCGCCAAAGCCGACAGCGCGGAGCATGGAGCGGTTGGGCGAGCGGGCGATACCCCCAGTGATAGTTTTGGAGCGGCGATTGAATGTCATGATGCGCGTGCTGTTGAGTTGATGGAAATGCGATTTATTTTTTGATTCTAGTGCTGGTGGCTGGCGAATCGGCGTGGCGGTCAATCGCTCTGAAATCTCAACGCTACACTGCGCACATGCTAGATATTTGTCGTGATGTTTTGCGCCGCTTTCGCCGAGTGAACCAATGGTTCGCTCGGTTGGCTCGAGCGCTCGTCACACCCGTCGCCCTGCTTTTGACCGCAACGGCCGCGCTCGCCACCGTCCCGCCATCGTCACCCAAATCACCGGAAACGTCAGAAGCGCCCGATGCGCGCGCCGTGCCGGCCATTCCGGATCAGCTGACGCCGCCGCCGCGCAATCACGTTTTGTTTTTCGATCTGAACAATGCGGAAGCGGAGATTGCACAGTTTCGGGCGGAGTTGCCGATTGCAGAAACCCAACTCTTTCTCGTGCCGTCGTTGCAACGCATGGACGCAGCGAAGCGCAAGCAAGTGCTCGAACTACATCACAGCATCGTGGCGGCGACTGAGCAAGCGGCGATGTGCGCGCCGCTCACTCGTAAAAACCGAGCATCGTGTTTCGCGCTGTGGGATGAGCTGGCCGCACTCGAAGCGGCGCGAGCGACCGTGACTGAGCGCTTTTCTGGAGCCACCGCCCAGAGCGACATTGCGCAACTGGGGAGCACCGAGATCGATATCGTGGTGATCTCGGGGCACCACCAGCGGAAGTTTTTTCGCGGCGAATTGGGCGAAATGACCGTAGCTGATTTGCAGGCCATGGCGGCAGCCCACCCGAGCGCATTTGCCAAAGCGCGTACGGTGATTTTGTTGGGCTGCGACACCGGTACGCCCGAGATGCTCAACACCGTTTTTATGCCACTCTTTCCGAGCGCGCAACTCATCATTGGCTCGTAGCTACCCGCGCCCACCCGCGACGAGACTCGAAATTTAAGCTTCATTCGTTTGCTGCTGCGGCAAGAACAGGCGCTGCTCAACGCGCCGTCGGTGGATGTCGTATCGAGCATTCACGATTCGCTGCTACGAGAGCAGTGGCCAGCCACGCTGCTCTGGAAGCGGCAATACTTCTTTTCGGACGATTGGCAATATTGGCAACGGTCGGCCGGTGCGCTCACCGTTGTGCCGCGTACAACGGTCGGACCTCATTCAAAACGAGTAGCGCTGCGGCCATGAAAAACGACTCAGACAACGCCGAATTTCACAAACAAGCCGCACGCAAACGAGAAACACACTCTTTTGCCGATAGCATCGTTTGATAACAATTTGATTCGCAGATCGGCCTCATGTTTCGTCATTGTTTTTCTGCTTTAGTTTTCTTGAATCGCCTCACTGGAGGCGTTGCAAGCTTGTTTGATCGGGCTCCACGGCTCGCTCTGCTGCTGCCCATCGCTGCGAGCCTGAGCCTGAGCGCGAGCGTCAATGCCGCGAATACCGTCTTGTTCATTGATCTCAACAACGCCAGTTCGGAGATTGCGGCGGTGCGCGCGGCTTTGCCCAGAGCGAGCGAGACACGCGGCGCTCGGCTGATCGTTGTGCCGTCGCAACGTCGATTCTCGGAGAAGCGCCGCGCTGAAATCCTTGACGTAAAGCAGCGCTTCAATGCGCTACAAGAGCGCGCGCTCGATTGCACGCCAGCGGCCGGGCCAGCGCAGTGCTTGCCGATGTGGACTGCACTGCACGCGCTTGAAGTCGAGCGAACTCTACTCACTGGCGATTACGGTTTGCGCGAACTCGCCGAAGATATTCGCGCGGAATTTGGCGGCTCACCCATCGCAGCTGATCGTGTGATCGTGTCGGGGCACCACAGCGGCGGCTACTTCGCGGGCGAACTCGCGCGCCTCGAGGTGAGCGATTTAATGCAGCTCGATTTGCAATTTCCGAGTTTGTTTCGGCAGGCACGCAGCGTGCTGCTGCTCGGTTGCGATACCGGCACTCACGCCATGATGGCTGAGCTCTTTAGCCCGCTGTTTCCGTCGGCGATTGTGATCATCGGCGCTGATAGTCCCGCACCGGTTCGCGACAACACGGATAACCTGCGCTTCATTCGAGCGGCGATTGGCGCCGAGGACCGCTTAATCAATGCCAGCACCGCGCAAGATGCGCGGCGGATTTTTGGCGATCTGCGAAAGCAAAACTGGCCTGTTGCGTTGTATTGGCAACAGCGCCACTATTTCAGCCGCGAATTTAGCGCGGGTGCGCCAAGCGCTCACACGTCAGCAGTTTCGCCGGCGCTACCACTGCGCACATCGCTACGAGTGCAATAACGACGCGGCGACACGCTAACCCCGCTGTGGCGATAAACTTGCCACATGCTGATCCACCCCGAGATTGATCCCATTGCGCTGCAAATTGGTCCGCTGGCGATACGCTGGTATGGGCTAACTTACTTGGTAGCGTTTATCCTGTTTCTTGTGCTCGGGCGAATTCGCGCGCGGCAAAACATCCTTCGCGGATGGAAGCCGGGCGACCTAGATGATCTGCTGCTCTACGGAATTTTGGGCGTGGTGCTCGGTGGGCGGATTGGCTATTGCTTGTTCTACAATACGGGCTACTACCTCACGCATCCCTTAGAGATCTTCTACGTCTGGCAAGGCGGAATGAGTTTTCATGGCGGCCTACTCGGGGTGATTTTTGCGATGTGGCTTTATGCCCGGCGCACTGAGCGAAACTTTTTGGGAACAATGGATTTCATTGCGCCGCTGGTGCCGCTGGGTTTGGCGTCGGGTCGGATTGGCAATTTCATCAATGCCGAGTTGCCCGGCCGTGCTGCGGATCCGAGCTTGCCTTGGGCGATGATTTTCCCGACCGTTGACAAAATTCCGCGTCATCCATCGCAGCTCTATCAGTTTGCGCTTGAAGGCGTGTTGCTCTTCGTGATCCTGTGGATTTACGCCCTGAAGCCGCGCGCATTGGGTCGGGTCAGCGGCGCGTTTTTGCTGGGCTATGGCGTGTTTCGGATTATTGCCGAATTCTTCCGCGAACCTGATGCGTCTCTGGGGTTCTTGAGCCTTGGGATGACGATGGGGCAGTGGCTCTGTGTGCCAATGATCTTACTCGGCGGATGGCTGCTCGTTCGCAGACACCAGTGATTCGAGCCGCAGCGTAGTTCTCTGCGCTGAATCAGCTGCGATGGGCATCGAGAGTAACCGTTCATCGCAGTTCGCCCCGCCGTTCATGCGCCTTTTGTGCGCTTCGTCGCATTACCCTTTCGCGGCGCAACCGCTTTTCGCAGAATGGTGTTGTCATTCAACGAGGAGCCACATCATGCGAAGCACGCAATCCGTATTGATCTCAGCACTATTGAGCGCCGCCACGATAATTTCCGCAACGGCACTCAGCTCAGCGCCCGCAGCGGCCAATACGGCACCCACCCAAATCGCGCTGATCTCAGCGGTGGGCGATCAATTCACGCTGGTTCGGCAAAACCGATCCGTCGGCTCCAACGTGATCGATAACTATGCTCGCCGCACCGTGACCGTGCCCGGCCAGGCCATCAATCATGCGATTTTGCGCGGCCTAGATCGTGCGCTCGCTATCGAAACGCCGAACTCCAATCGCATCTTTTTGGCACTCGCGCCCGAAGAAACGCCTGAGAGCATACTGCCGCAAGACCGCGAAAATCACGTTTATCAGCGCGCGGTTCGCTTGATTGAAGCCATGCCGCAGCGCAAAGACTGGGATCAAATCGTCTTGGTCACCCCAAAATGGCTATTGAGCGCACGCTCGGGCATGGGCAGCAAGCTCACCGGCGTGGGGCTCTACGTTCAACCGCTAGAGAGCGATTCGCTCAACAACGACGGCAACAACTTCGCCACTGAAATCGGTTTAACACTGGGCGACGAAGCTGAGACACCAAATAAAGACAGAGCGCGAACACAAACCTACCTCGCACCGTTTTTCTACACGAACATCACCACGCTCGATGCTAAAACCCTCAAGGTCATTAAGCGCGAAGCGAGACACGACTTCCGCAAAATCTTTGACCCCGAATCTGCTGCTATCGACGTGCAAAACTCCATCCCCACTGACAAGCTCGCGGGCATGATCGAACGCTTCATGGAAACTGCCGCCTTCCGAGCCTTGACCAAGCAATCGAGTTCGGTGGAAATCGGACCAGTTCGCACGCTGCCAGACGCACCGAAGTAAACAACTTGGTAGGGCGGCACGCTTGCGGTGCCGCCAAGTGATGACGCCGAAGGCTGTTTAATCCGCTGTTCGTTGACACTACGCATCCGGCGGAACCGCAAGCGTTCCGCCCCATGCCAAACACCCACCCATCGGAGCACGAGCGCGCATCCGTTTGCTGCGCTAAAAGGATGAGAACCAAAAGCGAAAGTAGATCGCATGCAGTTCTCTAACCTCTTTCCGTTCATCATCGGCGCGATCCTTTTGCTTCTACTTGCGCTCGTCGTGAAGACGTTAGCGAGCAAAAAGCATGAACCTGCCGAGTGGCCGTTCTACGCCAAAAAACCACTCACAGCGCCCGAGCAAATTCTCTATTGGCGACTCGTCAAAGCGCTCCCGGATCACATCGTGCTCGCGCAAGTACAAGTCTCGCGCGTGCTTGGTGTCAAGCGCGGATTCAAAGTCAACGAGTGGAACAACCGAATCAATCGCCTAAGCTACGACTTCGTGATTTGCAAGAAAGACGGCAGCGTCGTCGCCGCGATCGAACTCGACGACAAAACGCACGAGTCCGCGAAGCGCGCGGAAACGGATGCGAATAAAGAGCGAGCGACCGAGGCCGCGGGCGTGGAGTTGGTTCGCTGGAGCGTCTCCAAGATGTCTGATGAAACGGCGATTAGGAGATTTGCGTCACGCTGCGTTCTGACTTGTGACGACACTCGTCCGGATCACACTGCTTTTTCCGCAGAAATACATCGCTTGGCGGCAAGTTGATTCGAATTGTTATCGACGTATCATTGACGCGAATTGAACATGTCCGCGCACAAAGAGAAAGACACGTACAACATGCGATATACACATATTTCGCGCTTAGCCAAAGAGCGATATCTAAAGAAACTGTCGGAAGACGAATTCCGTGACAAAGTCGTCCGCCCGCTTTTTCTCCGGCTGGGCTTTACGGATGGACGCGATCTATGTGGCCCAACGGAATTTGGACGAGACGCAATTTTCTCGACTAGAGATGAATTCGGCGCAAGGCGACTTGTTGGAGTGCAAACCAAGAAAGGCAGTCTCAATCTGGCATCGCAGGCGAAAGACTCGCTGATATCCGCTGAAACACAGTTGAATACGGCTCTGAAAGTTGCCTATCGGATGATAGATACCAAACACAACGAATTTCTAAGCGCAATCTATCTGTGCACGAGCGGTGCGGTAAACGAGGCTGCGCGAGCCCACATAAACGACCAACTCCAAGACTCTAGAGTTCGTTTTTTGGATGCGAACGATCTAATCTCGAGTGTTGATGAAAATTTCCCTGAATTGTGGTTAGGCATAGAGAGTGACCTTACCCCTTACCTGAAGGCGATCGCCAAGGCTCATTTCGGAGATGAACAACGACTCGCACAATTGCCACTCTTACTACCGGATGCATTCACTGAGGACCGTTACGTTGATCTTCGAATATCGCGACAAACGCCGCGTTTGAGACGCGTTCGAGGCAAAGTCGAACAGGTTCCGAGATTTGAGGATCGCCCCGCGACATCACTTGCGCGCCCAAAGTCCAACCTAACCCTTCTATGCGGTGATCCGGGTTCGGGCAAGAGCACGGTGATGAAGAGGATTGCCGTTATGACTGTTACCCGCGCGCTCGAGAACGACCTGCGTGATTCGACTATTCCCGTTTTTATTCGCGCCACTGATTTGGCGCGCGAAAGCTCGATCCACCTCTTACCTTATGCAGAGGAACTGTCGAGAAAGATTAGCGGGGGGAACAGATCAGCCTTCTCGAAGGAAGATATCGACGATGGCAAACTCTTGATCCTAATCGATGCTCTTGACGAGGTGGCGAGCGACTCAGCTCGCCAGGCGATCGTCACTGCAGCGCGAGAATTTGCCACTGAATGTACGAAATGTAGTGTCGTGCTAACTTCTCGACCTTACTCGTTCTTGTCTTCATTGCCTGGTGTTGAGTACTTTGAACGGTGGGACATGAGTTCATTGGGTTGGAAGAGTGCTTGCGATGTGTTGGATCGAGCCCTCACTCAGAAGAAGATTTCTCCTAGCGTAAAGAAGGAGACGCTTCGTAAAATTCATAGCCTGCACGGAATTGAGTTGTCGCCCCTAATGGTCACCGTTTTCGCTACCGCAGTGTCTTTTGATGCCACGGACATACCGGCAAACATTACGGAGCTGTTCAAGAAGTTCACGGAACTCGCACTCGGTCGCTGGGATGCATCGAAGGGCTTAGGCGAACAGTTTCAGGCGCCCCTGAAAGACTTCGCATTGTGCAAACTAGCCTTTGAAATGCACGTGGAACGAAAAACCCGCGTTAGTCGGTCGGCCGCAATGACGGTTATGTCCAGAGCGCTGGCGGAGAGAGGCCACGAGTCCTCTGATGAATCTCTGCTCAAAGAATCTATCGATCGGTCCGGGTTGTTTCGCATTGACGGAGAGGACATCGAGTTCCGTCACCATTTGTTTCAAGAGTTCTTTGCTGGCCGTGGTGTCGAAAAAAATACAAACCTCGCCCAACTCGCATCCGACAGTTGGTGGCGGCGACCGCTTGTTTTCTATTTTGGTCAGCGACCAGACTCGGTCGATGAGTTGATCCAACTTATGTCGGATGCCAGGTTGTTGGAGCGACCGGCGGCTAGTGAAGTAGCGCTGACCACTGGCCTCGCGCTACAAGCTTGCTACCTTGGGTTAGTAACTCAAAAAATCGAAGTCTGGAAGGCATGCGCCGAAGAGCTTGCGCGAGCGAGTCTTGCAGTAAGGAATCATCCTGAACTCAAAGAGCATCCGATATTGTCTTCGATCATGCAAGTCCTAGAAGCAAAGGATTCGGTCGCACTGTCGCATCTAATCGATCACTACGAGGCTGTCGCTCATTGGTGCGACAACCACGCCGAGCCGGATATGCGTGAAAAACTACTTTTTTGGTTAGTTACCGCGCTTATGGAACACACAAACGTTTCTCCGGTCGTTGAGTTTCTGCGGACGAAGAAAATTACTGATCCACTTCTCTTGATAGGACTCGATATTCAGGCGCACGTATGCGTGAACGTCAAAGCAGTAGACACGACGACAAAGTCACTCGCGACGGAAGTCTTAAAGCTCACGGAGCACACGGTCGCTCATCTGCGCGAGAAACTTCTAGCCGAACTGAAGTCTCTGAATCTTGAACATAACGGCGAAAAAATCGTTGACGTAACTTAGTCGGCAGAATCGAAGATCCTCAGTCGCGCGAAAAGACCGCTCCCAGCGCATAGATTCCACCGACAGAGACAACAGTATCTACGGTGCTACGGTGCCGTTTCGCTTCCACGTAAGCCAACGCACCCCAATACTCCCAATTGCAAGGCCACCACACCCACCACACACACAAATCGCAGGCGCATAAGCACGCAGGCGATCACACGCACGGGCACTCACACCTACCCGCAACCTACGACCGCGCGTTTGCGATTGGCATTGCGCTCAATGTGAGCTATGCGTTGATCGAGGCGATTGCGGGGTGGTGGTTGAATTCGCTCGCGTTGATTGCGGATGCGGGGCACAATTTTTCGGATGTGATTGGCTTGTTGCTCGCGTGGTTTGCGGG
>JAAFHR010000133.1 GCA_013298455.1 Betaproteobacteria bacterium
GTTCACAATCCATCGACGCGACCGTGAGAGCGGCAGCGAACATTCCGGATAACGCCCTGATCTTCGATCTGCCCGAAACATCGCATTTTGTGCAGGCCATCTTGCACGGTCAGGGCGAACTCGATGTCAACACGGCCACAGCGGAATGGGTGTTGCGCGCGCAGGGCATTCAATGGCAGCATCCAAACATCGGTGCGTGGCTTTTCGAGTGCGCCAACATGCCGCCCTACCGTGACGCCGTGGCGAGCGCCACCGGATTGCCGGTTTACGACGCCCTGTCGCACGGCGTTCTGCTCTACCGAGCTGCTATGGAAAACAGCCGATAACCAACGGATGTCCGCCGCCTCAATCTCCCACGAACTCATTGATCGATTTTGCGATCACCTGTGGCTCGCCGATGGTTTGTCGAACGCGACACTCGCGAGCTATCGGCAAGATATGGTTCGCTTTGATCGTTGGTGTGTGGCGCAAAAGAGCACACTGAGCAACGTCACACGATCGCAGATTGAGCAGTATTTGGCGGCACAATTTACAGAGAAAGCCAAGTCGTCGTCCGTCTCTCGTAGGCTCTCAACGCTCAAGCGCTTCTATCGGTGGCACGTCGGATTGGGCGCTCGTTCCGATGATCCGAGTGCATTGGTCGATGCGCCACGCGCTACGCGCTACCTGCCAAAAAACTTGAGCGAGGCGCAGGTCGATGCGCTCTTGGCGGCCCCCGACGCGATGACGCCGCTGGGAGAGCGGGATCGAGCGATGCTCGAAACGCTCTATGCAAGCGGCCTGCGCGTGAGTGAATTGATCGGCTTAAAACTCATCTCGCTCGACCTTGAGCGCGGGCTCGTAAAGATCATGGGCAAGGGTGCGAAGGAGCGCTTGGTACCGATGGGCGAGGTAGCGACGGCAGCGGTAAAAACCTATCTTGACGGTGCGCGACGCGAATGGCTGCCCACACCTAAAAAATCAGACTACGTGTTCATCACAGCGCGCGCCGAGCCAATGACACGGCAGGCGTTTTGGTACTTGATCAAAAAACACGCACTCACCGCTGGCATCAATCCCGACAGTCTCTCGCCACACACCCTGCGCCACGCCTTTGCCACGCATTTGCTCAATCACGGCGCAGATTTGCGAGTCGTGCAAATGCTTTTGGGGCACGCGGATATCACGACCACACAGATCTACACCCACGTGGCCCGAGAGCGCTTGAAGCGGATTCATCAGGAACATCACCCGCGAGGAAAATAGTTGGGATTGGCCTCCCAGCTTAATCTACACAATGCCGATTTATTAGGGGATAGTAAAGAAAAAGTAAATTTATTGAAAACACTCGAAAATAGCGCTTTTCCTCCGTTTTACATAGCTTTCGCTAAGTAAGCTGATTTGCCTGCTTCGCGCGTTAGTAACGAGTCCATCGCATTTGTCAAAATTTAGCGATGAGCAAACCCATCGATTTCCCCATCACGCCGGCCATTCGTGTGCTTCGTGAACACAAGGTCAACTTCACGCCGCATCTCTACGATTACGTTGAGCGCGGCGGCACAGCGCATTCAGCGGCGAGCCTCGGTGTGTCTGAGTACGAAGTCGTAAAAACCATCGTGTTGGAAGACGACGCAAAGAAACCTCTGATTTGTTTGCAGCACGGTGATCGCGAGGTCTCCACCAAAAAACTCGCGCGCCTGATCAACGTGAAAACGATCACGCCATGCACCGCCGAAACGGCCAATCGCTTCACCGGCTACATGGTGGGCGGCACCTCGCCCTTCGGAACCAAGCGGGCGATGCCGATCTACGTTGAAGAGAGTGTGCTCTCCCTGCCGCGGCTATTTATCAATGGCGGAAAACGCGGTTTTCTCGTCTGCATTAGCCCGATGGATTTGCGCCGAGTGCTCGCGCCCACGCCCGTGCTCGCATCGGCAGAGTAGCCTTATTCCTAGTACATTACAGTCCATGTCCTTGCTCAAACCAAAAGCGGCCACGAAGCCGAAGAAAAACGACTCGCTAGGCTGGGTCTTTGCCGGTCTCACCGATGTCGGCCGCACTCGTGCGCACAACGAAGACTGCATCGCAGTCAAAGAGGATTTGCAGCTCGTGGTCCTTGCGGATGGCATGGGCGGCTACCAAGCGGGCGAGGTCGCCAGCAAGATCGCTGTCGATGTGGTGATCGAAGAAATTACTGAGAGCAAACTCACCGAAAAAGACATCGCTCGAATCGATCCCGACACCGGTATTTCGATTGCCATGCGCCGACTCAGAAGCGCGATTGAAAAAGCCAACAATCGAATTTGCAGCTTCGCGCGAGATCGCGAAGAGCTCGATGGTATGGGCACCACAATCGTCGCGGCTTGCTTTTACGACGGTCGGGTTGGCATTGCGCATGTGGGCGATTCGCGCTGCTATCGATTGCGCGATGGTTTGCTCGATCAACTCACACGCGATCATTCGCTGGTTCAAGACCAACTCGAAAAGGGCCTCATTAGCGCCGAACAAGCCGCGCATTCCTCGCAAAAAAATCTGATCACGCGCGCCTTGGGCATTGATGCCCTCGCCGAGGCCGACACGCAGGAATTTCGCACTCGCAAAGGGGATCGATATTTGCTCTGCTCGGATGGTTTGTCTGACATGGTTGAAGCAGGTCCGCTTCGAGACATGCTGGCGCAGCACGCCAATCCGCAAGACGCCGCAAAACATCTCGTAGACGCCGCCAATAAGGCCGGTGGCCGCGACAACATTTCGGTGATCGTCGTGCAAGTGGGCGATGCCGCGAGCGGCGATTTATGGTGGAAACAATTTCTCAAAAAGCCCGGCCCGCAAGCGGCGAAATCGAGCGCGTAAACCATGGCAAAACTGTTTTGGCTCCAACCCGACAACACCATCGTTGAGTTCGCGCTCAAGGCGGAGCAAAACGTGATTGGCCGCGGCGGCCGAAGTGATATTCGGATCAAACATCCGGGCATCAGCGCCGAACACGCCTTGATCCTCTCGCGAGACGGCATCGCCACCCTCGAGGATCTAAAGAGCACGAACGGCACCCGCGTCAATGGTCGACGCATTGACAAACACACGCTTCGCCACGGCGATCAAATCGAAATCGGCCGCGAACGACTGATGTTTTTCGCGCAGCTAGACACTGCATCGCGCTTCTCGCAACCCGTGCCCGAAACGCCGTTTGCAGAGCCCGCAGCCCTTGGCGAAGTGGTTCGTACAGCCGACATCAACAGTTCACAAAAAAGCGCGTCGGCAATGATGTTCGCTGAGCCGGAAGCCGCTCGCGAGATGCCGCAACGAGCAATCGCCGCGCCCACCACGCCGCCAAGCAAAGAATCGTGGAGCCAGGCAGTCGACGCGCCGAACGACCGGGTTAAAGTGGCTGCACCGGCACTCATGGCGAGCATCGCGGTGCTCTCTGGCGCGGGTGCAGGCAAACGCTACGAGCTCGATAAGCCGTCGACCACGCTCGGCAAAGAGGGCAAGCAAGTCATCGAAATCGAGCGTCTCAACTCGCATCAGTGGCAATTGCGCCCACGCTCTGGCGCCACGCCGCCCTATATCAATGGCGACGCCGTGTCCGAACCCCGAATACTCGCCCCCGCTGACATCATCGAGCTCACCGGCGTTCGCCTGCGCTTTGATGTGGCGATGGGGTCTTAGGCAAGCCCGCTCACAAGAGATCCGCCGCGCCCTTAGAAACACTCTGTTCGGGGAGCGCAATCATTTCGGTAAAGCTCACAACGAATCGCGCGCCGCCCCAGCGCGAGCGCTCGATTTGCACAAAGGCGCGGTGCGCCGCAGCCACCTCTCGCACGATGGCTAAGCCCAATCCGGTGCCGCCAATCGGGTGCGTGCCGCCTTCGTCGTAGCGCGTTAGTCGCGTGAACGGGGCAAACACTCGCTCGTAGTCGATCACGTCAATACCTTGCCCGGCGTCTTCCACTGAAATTCGAGTGGGCGATTCGAGCACGCTCAAGCTCACCGATTTGCCTTTGGGCGTGTACTTGAACGCATTGTCGAGCAGGTTCCGAACCATTTCGCCCAAGAGCGTTGCATCCCCGACGACGTGTTGCTCGGTCGCCGCACGCTCAAATTCAAAATCAATATTACGCTCCAATGCCTGGGGCAACACATCATGTGCCACGGATTCGCAGAGTGCGTTGAGCGAAACCGCTTCCGTGTGAGACGTTGTCGCAGCGCTTTCTGCCCGAGCAAGTGAGAGCAACTGATTGGCTAATCGGTTCGCACGAGAGCTGGTCTCCAAGAGCTGCTTGAGCGCCAGATCACGACGCCGCACGTCATCACTCGATTGCATCAATTCACTTTGCGCCTGCACCGCCGCCAGCGGCGTGCGCAATTGATGCGCGGCGTTGGCGATGAAGCGCTTTTGTGCCTGCATCGACGACTGCAATCGCGCCATCAGCCCGTTAATCGATTGCACGAGCGGCTCCAACTCAGCGGGCGCGAGCTGCGTGGGTAATGGCCGCAAATCATCCATGCCGCGGGAATCAAGATGGCCTCGCAGCATCCGCATCGGGCGGACGACGTAATTCAGCCCGTACCAAGCCAGATACACCGCGATCATCAGCACGACCGTTTGTGGGATCGCCTCATGCAAAAGCACCGCGCGCAGCAGCGACGCTTGCTTGGCCCGGGATTGCGCCACCGCCGCCGTCTGCAGCGCCTCACCCACACGCCAACGAATACGCACCACGCGTACAAACTCCTCATCAATCACTGCGTTAACACCCACCGCCTGCGGTGTGGTGCCAACGCGATTGAGCGCGATCTGCTCTCCTGCCGATTGGCGCAAAAGCGGCAACATATCCTCGTCGCCCGCGAGCAATCGTCCGCCCTCATCGGCGATCACGAAGCGAATCGGAAATTCAGTGCCAACACTCAACACGCGAAGCAACGCGGCCGATGGAAACGTGGCCGTGACAACGGTTTTGGAGCCGGGGCTTTGCGGCGGCGGATACGTGGGCGCACCGACTGCTCGCCACTCATCAGCAAGCACTGCGAGCGTCGCGTTTAATCGATCATCGAGCGCCGCGTCTACCGTTTCGCGCGCCGATAAAAACGTCACCCCGAGCGAGAGCAACCAGAGGAATAAAAGCGGCGCAAGCAGCCATTCCAGAAGCCTTGCGGCAAGGCTCATACCGCGCCGCTCGGCGCTTTTTCAATGCAGTAGCCGAGCCCGCGAAAGGTGCGAACCGTGATGCCACTGGGTTCGAGTTTTTTGCGAAGCCGGTGCACGTAGACCTCGATGGCGTTGAGCGTAATTTCGCTATCCCACGCGTAGAGACTCTCAAGGAGCTGCTCCTTGTTCACCGCGCGACCAGTCCGCAGCAGCAACACTTCAAGGATCGCCGCCTCACGCGCTGATAGCTCGAGCGCTACGCCGTTACAGCTGGCTTGCCGCGATTGCAAATCAAAACTTAGTGCGCCGTGAATGAGCAAATTGCTCGTAGCGGCGTTACGCCGCCGAATCAAGGCACGTACGCGAGCATGCAATTCTTCGAGCGAAAACGGCTTCACTAGGTAGTCATCTGCGCCCGCATCGAGCCCCTCAACGCGATCTTTCACCGCGTCCATCGCCGTTGCGATTAAAACTGGCACTGACTTTTGCAACTCGGTGCTCGCGCGCAGCTCACGAAGCACAGAGAGCCCTCCCTGTCGCGGTAAGCCCAAATCCAAAATCACCAGGTCATAGGTCGACGTAGTAAGCGCAATCGTTGCCGCCGCCCCATCAGTCAGCCAATCGAGCGCATAGCCCTCCGCCGACAAGCTCGCCGCTACGGCGTTGCCTAATTCACGATCGTCTTCTACGAGCAGTATGCGCATGGTTACTCCGCTGTAGCGCGATTACGAATGCGCTCGCTTAACAAAACCGACATTCTGACACCGGCCACACTTCCCCCAATCATCCCGCGAGGGTTGCCCTTAGGGCGCTCAGCACACCACTCTCAGGCGACAACAGCGCAGGCAACAAAGGCGAGAGCGAAATCGCATCGGGGCGTTGCCATGCTAACGCCTGCCCCTCTCGCCCCATGGGTTCGCCGGACCAATCGCTGCTGCGGCAAAAGTTGAGTTCAACGTGGGCGTGGGCATAACTAAATCGCTCGATTCGCCATTCCGCAGCGGCGTGGATCGTGATGCCGAGCTCTTCGTCGATTTCGCGAATGAGCGCATCGATCACAGATTCGCCCGGCTCGATTTTCCCGCCGGGGAATTCCCAGTAGCCGGCGTAGGCTTTTCCGGCGGGGCGTTGCGCGAAAAGCACTTCATGACAACCGTCAACATTTCGCTCGATGATCGCGACGGCAACACGAGTGATCGGTCGGGGGTCGTTGGCGTCAAAGTGCTCCATGGTTCGCCGCTTCGTTATGCGCCGCTGCGACCAACGAAATCTCGCGCAAACTGGTAGGCCACGCGCCCAGAGCGAGAGCCCCGTTGCAGCGCCCATTGCAGCGCGTCGCGTTCGATCGTTGCGCGCTCGACAGCATCATCAGACACCGCGCCACCCAGCTGTTTGATCCACGAAAACACAGCGCTCAAGTACTCATCTTGCGCGAACGGATAAAACGAGATCCACAAACCAAAGCGCTCCGAGAGCGACACTTTTTCTTCCACGCTTTCGCCAAAATGCACTTCTTCGCCCACGTATTTCGTTTCTTCGTTTTCGTGGAAATACTCGGGCAATAAGTGCCGCCGATTTGAAGTGGCATAGAGGAGCACATTGGGCGCAGCGGCAGAGATGGAGCCATCCAATATTGCTTTGAGCGCTTTGTAAGAACCGTCGCCCGCATCAAACGATAGGTCGTCACAAAACACAATAAATCGGTGCGTAGTGTCAGCGAGTTGATCAACGATATCGGGCAAATCGCTTAGATGCTCTTTTTCGACTTCGATCAAGCGAAGGCCACGATCACTGTAGCGGCTGAGCATCGCTTTGACGAGCGAGCTCTTTCCTGTGCCTCGCGAGCCAGTGAGCAACACATTGTTGGCCGGTTTGAACTCAACAAACTGCAAGGTGTTGCGATCAATGAGCGCGTGCTGCGCCTCAACGCCCACCAGCCAATCGGCGTCCATGGCGTGCACATGGCTCACCGCTTCGAGAAACTTGTGCGAGCCGCTCACCCGCCAACGCGCAGCCACATGCACATTGAAATCGGGCTTGGCGCGAGCGGGTGGCGCGATGCGCTCCAGCGCGTCGGCGATGCGGGAGAGTTGGTGGAGGAAGGCTTCGTTCATCGGTGGTTTTTTGGTCTCATTTGACGCAGATTGCCGCAGATTTTGACGCGGATTGACGCAGATTTTTTGTCATTGGAGTGCGGTGGGCATCGGCCTTCACTAACAATCTGCGGGAATCAATTTGAAATCTGCGTCAAAAAAATGTTCAGCATTCGCGCCGTTTCACGTTCACGAAGCGCCAGTCGGCAAAGCCCGCAACTGCTGCATCAACTCCGATACTCCGCATTAATCTTCACGTAGTCAAACGAAAAATCACAGGTGTAGATCGTTGCTGCTGCATCGCCACGACCGAGATGGATCGCAACGGTGATGTCTTGCGCTTTCATTGCCTCCGAGCCGGCTAGTTCGGTATAGCTTGCGGCGCGACCGCCTTTTTCAGCCACGAGCACGTCATTTAAATGGACGCTCACGCGACTCGGATCTAAATCTGCGGGTGCGCCGTAACCCACGGCTGCAAGAATGCGACCCAAGTTTGGATCGCTCGCGAAAAACGCGGTCTTCACTAGTGGCGAATGCGCGACGGCGCGGGCAATCTTGTCGCACTCAGCAGCGTCGCGACCACCCGAGACGGCGATCGTCATGAATTTAGTGGCGCCTTCGCCATCACGAACGATGGCTTGTGCGAGCGTGAGCGCCACACGTTGCAACGCGGCGATGAGCGTTTTTCCGTCCGTCGAATCGAGCGCAGTGATTGGGGCGTTTCCCGCTTTGCCGGTGGCCGCGACGATGAAGCTGTCGTTGGTCGAGGTATCGCCATCGACCGTAACGCGATTGAAGCTCACATCCGCCACACGCTTGGCGATGCTTTGCATGAGTGAGCCCGCGATCGCAGCATCAGTAACGACAAAGCCCAGCATCGTTGCCATGTTCGGCTGAATCATCCCGGCGCCTTTGGAGATACCGGTAATGTTGATCGTTTTGCCGCCGAGCACGATCTGTTCACTCGCGAGCTTGTGCACGGTGTCGGTGGTCATGATCGTTTGCGCGGTGCGCTGCCAATCGGCGAGCTCGCCCGCGTTGAGCGCCGCGCCAG
>JAAFHR010000134.1 GCA_013298455.1 Betaproteobacteria bacterium
GAGTACTTGCCCGGCATGCGGACACCCCGAATTGAGCGGCGTTGGCGTTGGCACCCAAAAGCTCGAAGCGGCGCTGATTGAGACGTTTCCCGAAGCGCGAATCGCCCGCGCCGATACCGATGCGCTTTCCGGAAAACACGCGTGGCAGCAGCTCTACGAGGCCATTTTGGCGCGCGAGATTGACATCGTCGTCGGCACGCAAATGCTCGCCAAAGGGCACGACTTCCCTTCGCTCACGTTGGTCGGTGTGGTGGACGCAGACCGCGCGCTGTTTTCCACTGATTTTCGAGCGCAAGAGGACTTGTATGCGCTTTTGACACAGGTCTCGGGGCGAGCGGGCCGACATGCGCTTCCGGGCGAGGTGAAGATCCAAACCGAGTTTCCGAATCACCCGATTTTTCAATCGCTATTGAAGAGCGATTACGATGGTTTCGCTGACCGAACCCTCGCCAATCGCGACAAGCTCGGATTGCCACCGCTCACTCGAATGGCGCTCGTTCGCGCTGAATCGAAAGACGCTAAAGCGGTCACCGAGTTTTTCGCCTACGCCCACGGCATCTTGAAAAACGCACTCGCTGAAAGTGACGGCGAAGTCTTCATGCCGCAGCCCGCACCGCTCGCCCGCAAAGCCGATTTCACACGTTGGACGATGACAGTGATCGCGCCCAAAGTGCGCCCGATGGCCAACGCCTTAGCGAAGCTACGAGACGCCATGCAGCTCGCCAAACCCAAGGTGCGCTGGACGATTGACGTTGATCCGTACGATTTCTCGTAGGGCAACTGTAGGAGCGGTTTACCGCGATTTTTCGTCACCTATCGATCTGTACTCTGGCACGACTATTCGCGGCAAGCCGCTCCTACAGACGATGTTGCCGCTTCCATCGCACTCAAAAACCGCAGCGCGTGAACGCGAGTGGCAGTCACTTCAGGGTCGCTGCCGCACATCTCAACACTGGCTCGCAAACTCGAGCAAACCGCTGGCCGCCTCGGGTCGCCAAAGATCGCGCAGCGATTGTCATCTGTGAGTTGAACGCAGCGAACATTTGCGGGCTTGCCGCCCGGCATCCCCGGAATCGCTGAAGAAATAGACGGCGCGATGCAGCACGAACCGCATCCACTCCGGCAGTTCATCGCGCTACGAGAAACGACTGCACGTCTTTCACAACGTCTGCGAAAACAGGCTCAGCGTCTGGGAAAGCGCTTTGAAAATCAATCTGCAGCGGATGCCAGAAATACGAGAACCGAAGCCCCGCTTCCTCCGGACTGCCCTGTGCGACGTGCTCCCACATTGAGGCGATATCCGCGCCGCCGTTAACGGCAAACACGTGCCAGGTTTGACGCTCAATCGGATCGTCTGTCATCACGCCGTTTGGGCGGCGTTCGAAAACGCGTGTCGCGATGAGCTGCGGCTCGGCATGGATGCGAAGTCCTGACTCTTCGAAAAGCTCACGCACCACAGCGTCTCGCGGTGCCTCGCCAAGCTCGATCGTGCCTTTTGGCAATTGAACATCCGTCGTCGGGTGGCGGAAGACCAACAAACAACCGTCACGGATCACGCAAGCACAGGCCTTCTCAACTTCAAACATCGCACCGCCCCGCCAGACCAAAACCTAAGGCGACAACCGATCAATATGCCAGCCGCCAAATTGCCGCTGAAACACCAACCGATCATGCAATCGCGAGCGACGACCCTGCCAAAACTCGACCATCTCCGGCACGATCACATAGCCGCCCCAGTTGGCCGGGCGCGGCGGGCTGTCACCGAATCTCGCCTCAGCGTCGGCGAACTGTTTTTCAAGCGCCTCACGCGATTCGATCTTTTCGCTCTGTGCCGAAGCAATCGCACCAATCCGAGATTTCAACGGACGTGAATTGAAATAGTCATCCGAGGTTTTCGCGTCAACCTTTTCCACATGGCCTTCGATGCGAACTTGGCGCTCCAATTCCACCCAGTGAAAGGTGAGCGCGGCCCATTGCGATTGCCCGAGCTCAATGCCTTTGCGGCTCTCATAATTGGTGAAAAAGACGAAGCCTTTTTCATCAACGCCTTTGAGCAACACGATACGCGCGGACGGTCGCGCATTCGCCCCCACCGTTGCCAAATTCATCGCCGTCGGCTCGGGCACCTCCGCCGCAATCGCTTCGTCGAGCCATTTCTTGAACTGCGTGAACGGATCAGCAGCCAGATCGCGTTTGCCGAGCGAGGCGATTTTGTAGTCTTTGCGGAGGTCGGCGATGGAGGTCATGCGGCTCACTTCGTGGTTATTTCAGCGTGCTAAGATCGTGTGTATTGTCACACACACTTCTGATGAGGACTGTCATGCGACTCAATGATCTGCCCCAAGACGAAAAGAAGCGCGTCAACATCACAGTCTCTTCCCGTCTGATTGATGATGCTAAAGCACTTGGTATCAATGTGTCCCAGTCTGCTGAAGAGGGCGTTCGCAAGAAAGTCAAAGAGGCAAAGGAGGCTCAATGGCTGGAGGAAAACCGCGAGGCGCTGCTCGCTTGGAATGAGTGGGTTCGCAAAAACGGAACCTTCGGCGACAAACTCAGAGCATGGAAGAAGAAACGTGCCGCAGTTTGATGTTTATCGCGCTCCCGAAGAGTTTGGCGATACATCATACTTTTTGGATATTCAATCCGACTTGCTGCTTACCGCAGAGACGCGAGTGCTCGTGCCTCTAATGGCCAGAAACGTCGCACCGCGGGCTATTGGCCGCTTGAATCCACAAGTTGTGATTCGCGGCAAACAGTTCGTCGCACAATTTCAAGACATTCAATCTTATTCAGTCGCTGACTTCGGAAGACCCGTGGAAAACCTAGCGAAGCAGCGATTCGAATTTGTCATCGCTTTTGATTTGATTATTTCCGGTATTTAAATGACAACGAAAAAATTCCAAGGTACCAATTCCTACATCGCCACGCCCGATCTGCTACTAGCGGTGAATGCAGCGATCACGCTGAAGCGCCCGCTTCTCATCAAAGGCGAACCCGGCACCGGCAAAACGATGCTCGCTGAGGAAGTCGCCGCCTCGCTCGGTTGGCCGCTCTTGCAGTGGCACATCAAGAGCACCACCAAGGCGCAGCAAGGCTTGTACGAATACGATGCAGTGAGCCGCTTACGCGATTCGCAGCTCGGCGAAGAAAAAGTTCGCGACATCAAAAATTACATCAAACACGGCGTGCTCTGGGAAGCCTTCGCGAGCGACGTTCCGACGGTTGTCTTGATCGACGAAATCGACAAAGCCGACATCGAATTCCCCAACGATCTGCTACGAGAGCTCGACAAAATGAGCTTCGATGTCTACGAAACGCATGAGACGATTGTCGCCAAACATCGTCCGCTGTTCATCATCACCAGCAACAACGAAAAAGATTTACCCGACGCATTCCTGCGGCGCTGCTTCTTCCACTACATCAAATTCCCCGACAAAGACACGATGAAAAAAATCGTCGATGTCCACTATCCGGGCATCAAACAAGAGCTAGTCAGCGCCGCACTCGAAGCGTTTTTCGATCTGCGCGAGATGCCCGGTTTGAAGAAGAAGCCATCAACGAGCGAGCTGATTGATTGGATCAAACTGCTGCTCGCCGAGGACATTGACCCAGCAGTGCTACGAGAAAAGGATCAGCGTAAAGTGCTCGCGCCTTTGTACGGTGCGGTGCTGAAAAACGAGCAGGATACGGAGCTTTTTCAGAAGCTTTTGTTTATGGCGCGGCGGGGGTAGACTCATCGATACGGATTTTTTGTGCTGACCATCGTTTCATATGACAACTACCGCACGTCTTGTGCTGGCCGATCTTGTGCTAGCTCACTCAATGCTCGAAGACGAAGAGGATCCGGCGAAGTTCCGCGTACTGTGGGCGGCTACTGTTGGGCTGTGCAGAACGGTAGGGGACGCACTAGACAAGGTAGATCGCTTTACATCGCCGACGCTCAGTTCTGTTGTGACGGAGTTCTATGCAAGCTGGAAAACAGACGAGATTTCAAACGAAATGTTTTTCGGATTCATCAAAGCGGAGCGCGACTTGCTGATGCACGAGTACCAGCGCGGCTATCAAAGTGGCGATATACCAATTGCGATACTTCCGCAGGGCAATAAACACTCGCTGGATGAGGGGCTATTTTCACCAATGGTCCATGGCCCTTTTGCAGGTGAAGACTGCCGCGATGTTATGTTCGACGCGATAAAGTGGTGGAGTGATCAGCTAGACGAAATTGATCGAGCTGTCACCGCAGCTGCGTAGCCTCTTAGGGTTGGCATCTCACGCTCACCGCTTTCGCTGTAGTTCGTAGGCTGGGTTGAGGAACGAGACCCAGCACTCCGTTGCAGCGCCTGCGCTGGGTTTATAAACCCAGCCTGCAAAAAATGGGTTCGGTGTTTGACACGAAAATTCATGGGCTACACCCTCACCTCCGCGAACGTGGTGTCGATGAAATGCGAGATGGCCGCGCTGTTTTGGATTGGCGAGCAACGACAATACCGCCATGAAATCCTTCACCGACGCCATCAACTTTTCTCTCGCAAACGAAACACCTTGGCCGCGAGACCCATATGCCGTGCCGCTTCTGGGGCATCAACTTTTTGGCGTGCATCACTCCGATCCGCCACCATGGAATGTACTTCGCGGGCCTGTACACCAACGGGGTGGCGTGTCCGGCGTGATCTTGCAGCGCGGGAAAGAGGTTGCGGCTTGGGGCGAACCGGATCGCGCTGATTTAACGTTTAGCGTTGCGAAAACCTATTTGGCGTTGCTCGCGGGCGTGGCTCAAGCGCAAGGCTTATTGCCCGATGTGAACGAAGCTATCAGCCATCGCGTTCCCAATATCGGCTTCGATTCCGCTCACAACTGTGCGATCACTTGGGCCCAGATGCTGGAGCAAACCAGCGAATGGGAAGGCTCGTGTTTTGGTTTGCCCGACACGGTAGATCGTTATCGCACTGTTTCACACGACCCGAAGCCACCGCAGGGCGTCAAAGGCGACGCCCGGCCGCTGCAAACGCCCGGCACATATTGGGAATACAACGATGTGCGCATCAACCAACTCTCACTCGCACTGCTGCATCTCTTTCGACGACCGTTGCCTGAGGTTTTTCTTGAGACGATTCTGAAGCCCATCGGCGGCGGAGCCGATTTTGCGTGGCGCGGCTACGACGATGCGTGGACTGACATCGTTGACAGTCGCGACGGCGTGAAACGAAAAATGCAAAGTGTGCCCGGCGGTACGCATTGGGGCGGTGGCGTGTCGATCAGCGCTCGTGATCAAGCGCGGATTGGACAACTGGTTCTCAACGATGGCGCGTTTAACGGCCAACAAATCATTCCTGCCGACTGGATTCGCTCGATGCAAACGCCCTGCGCCATCGCGCCGTTTTACGGTCGCTTGATGTGGCTCAATCCCGATGGCACGCAGTTTCCCGGCGCATCCCAGCAAGCGAGCTTCATGATCGGTGCGGGCGGGCATTATGTTTGGATTGAGCCGAAACATGATGCGGTCGTTGTTGTGAGTTGGCTTGATTCAAATCATGCGCCGGAATTTGTGGAGCGGGTCGCTACAGCCTTTGGCAGGCCGTAGCGATAAAACTCAGTCGCTGGGGCTCAGCCGAGTCCGCCTACGCAACAAACGCGAATGTGGTCGTTGCGATGTAGCCACCCGCACCGTCTGCGGCCACGCTCATCATCAGCGTGTTGAAGCGCGCGGTATCGCCTCTGAGCTCGATGTCTCCGGCCACCGTCGTTGGGTTCTGACCCTTGGTGTAGCGCGGATCGGCGTATACGGCGGTTTCTACGTCTTTTGGGTAAAAGAAATTGGTGGTTTGTTTTAGCGCGCCAGCCACGAAAAGTTTGGCGTGTAGGTGCGTTAGCCGCCCGTTGTACCAGCCCGGAAAAATCGCCGTGAAACGGCATTGTCCGGCGGCATCCGTGGTTTGAAATCCCCGCAACCACGTTTGCCCCAGCGTGTTTTGCGCGCTGAAATCGGAGTAGACGCCGTCTTTGTCGCACTGCCAAATATCGACGACAGCGCCCGCAATCGGTCGGCACAGCGTATCTTGCACATTGAACACGTAGGTGATCGGCACGCCCACTCTTGATTCGCGAACGTCGCTGCGATTGAGCTGCTCGTTTTTGTAGTACGGCCCTTCGGGAACGGCAGGCGTTGCTGATGCGCTGCAAACGGCTGGCGCTGGGGCCGGAGCCGGAGCCGGGGTCGGAGCCGGAGGTGGCGTCGGACTTGGGGCAGGGGTTGGCGCTGGCGCCGGGCTGGGCGGCGCGACCGCGACTGGCGGCGCGGCTGCGGCGGTTTCGCCACCGCCGCAACCAGAGAGTGTGGCGGTGAGCCAACCGCTGGCGAGCGCTGCGGGCGCTTGCTTTAGAAAGCGGCGTTTCTCAGTCTTCACTGTGTCGGTGATTTCGAAAGATCCGGATGAGGAGGAGGAGGGGGTTACGTTTTTCATCGTTATGGATAGATTTTCATTAAGAGTGTGAGGGGACATTTCGCATTGGCTCTGATCGCCGGGTTGGCGTCCAGACGCTCGATGCGCTGTTAGTCAAGCTGCACATTCAATCGGCGCACGATGGCACCGTTTCGGTCGCGCTCTTTGTTTAGCAACTCATTGAATGCAGACCGACTCAACGGATAGCTCTCATAGGCGAGCGCGGCGAATTTCGCTCGCATGCCCGGCTCGGCAAGTGCCGCCGCGACATCGCGATGAATCTTCTCGGCAACGTTCGTGGGTAAGCCTTTTGGAGCGACCAACGCCGTCCACGCGCTGTAATCAAAATCAGCAGGCCCACCTGATTCGGCAACGGTGGGTAAGTTTGGGTAATCAGGCAGACGCTTTGGTGCAGTGACCGCGATGTAGCGCAGCTTGCCTGCGCGCTCCAACGATCCCGAGGTTGCCACCGACCCGAGCGCCCAGTCGAGCTCGCGATTGGCAACGCCGATATAGAGCTGACTGGTCTCTTTGTATGGCACATGTGTCATCTTGGTCCCCGTGGCCGCTTCGATCATTTCGCTCGCGATGTGGACCGGGTTACCGATTGACCATGATCCATAGGTGACCTTTCCCTCTCGAGCTTTTGCGTCAGCCACGATGTCGCGCACTGTTTTGTAGGGGCTATCTTTGCCCACGGCGACCATAAAGTAGTTGCGAAACAGTGGGATGATTGGCTCAAAGTCTTTCACCGGGTCATAGGGCAACTTCTTGAACAGCGCTTGATACGTGGTCAGTTGCGACGTGTCCATTTGCAGCAATTCATGACCGTCGGGCGCTTGCCGTTTGGCCTGATCGATGGCGATAAATCCATTGGCTCCCGGCTTGTTTTCAATGATGACGGGCTTGCCCCACATTTTGGAGAGGCTTTCGCTGAGCAAACGAAGCACGCCCTCCGGACCGCTACCCACGGGGAACGGCGTCGTAATACGTACGGGCTTGCTGGGAAACTCTTGAGCGTTTACGCTGACGCTGAAGCTGGTCAGCGATATCGCAACGCAAAGGGACGCGAGGGTAGCGCGGGGATAGCAGAACATGGTGGCTCCTTACTGTTTCGAGAGGGATGGGTCAGCTAGCGACGTATCCTGACCCGGCGGAAAATTCGTCAATGCCTCTACAAGCGTTTTCGTTTGCGCCCATTCGTTTGGGGGGCGAACGTAGCCGCCATGCCCGACTTGATCGAGCCCCCAATAAATTTCTAGGTGGTGGCCATCAGGGTCAAGAAACTCAACAGCTATTTGGCAACCTGCACGGCGGCGGCCTTCATACACAATCGTCACGCCCGCAGCCTTTAAACGATCTCGTGCGCGAAATACTTCATCGAGCGTTGCAACTTCAAAAGCCATGTGATGCATCTCGCTGCGCTTCGATTCAATCGTGGCGGAGCCCACGAGCGCTACGCCATGATGATCGGGCGAAAAGCGCATGAACACCATGCCACCCGGCACCATCGTGTCGGGGTACACGTCGGACACTGCAAAGCCCAGCTGCTCGACGTAGAAGCGGGTGGAGAGCGAAACATCTCGCACATTGAGCACAACGTGCCCAATCTTTTGAATCTTGAAACCGATGCCTTTCGGTGGCGATAGGCCTTGCAGCGCTGCAACGGTGCTTTGATCAACTTTCATCATGTTCTCCATGTTTGAGGTAGCGAAGCCCCGCCGCTTTGAGCGTGGGGCGCATGTTGTAAATGTCCAAACCTAGCTCACCTGCCGCAAGCCGGGCGCGTTTGCTGACTTCAGCGGCTTCGCGTTTTTCGCAGGCGGCAATG
>JAAFHR010000135.1 GCA_013298455.1 Betaproteobacteria bacterium
TGGGCAAATTGGGGATGGGACATACGCCGAAAGCAGACGTCCCGCATCGTACGTCATCGAGAAATAGCGACGGCAAGATTGCGTCTGGAAGGTGGTTGATTAAAGTCGGCGCCGCGACCGAAGTCGAAATGAAAGAGAAAAAAGCCCGTGTTGAAGACGCACTGCACGCCACCCGCGCAGCCGTTGAAGAAGGCATCGTTGCTGGTGGCGGCGTAGCCCTCATCCGCGCCCGCGCCAACGCAGGCACGATCAAAGGCGACAACCCCGATCAAGAAGCCGGCATCAAGATCATCCTCCGGGCGATCGAAGAACCCCTTCGCATGATCGTTCAAAACGCCGGTGGCGAGCCATCAGTCGTTGTGAACAAAATCATGGAAGGCAAAGGCAACTTCGGCTTCAACGCAGCCAATGAAACCTACGGCGACATGGTCGAAATGGGCGTCTTGGATCCAACCAAAGTCACGCGTTGCGCATTGCAGAATGCCGCTTCGGTTGCATCGTTGATGCTCACGACCGACGCGATGGTCGCTGAGTTGCCTAAAGACGAGCCAGCTGGCGGCGGCATGGGCGGCGGCGGCATGGGTGGTATGGGCGGCATGGGCGACATGGGCATGTAACGAGCGTCGTCTCCGGGCGCATTGCTTCGTTGCGGTGTGTCGACGTGTACTAGCGTACACGTCGACACACCGCGCCTCGCACTGCATCCCGGATACTCGCTCGTTGGTTTGTTCCAGCGACCGGTTGCAAGAGAAAAGAGCGCCTTTGAGGCGCTTTTTTTTGGGCTTTGATTCGCCCGAGAATGCGTAAACTTGGAAACTGTCAACGACAGCATCGCTTTTCCGGCTGTTTTACATACGCCAAAGTTGCATATTGCACGGCACGTTCGTTAGGCTGGAGAACATTGATGTCGTATCAGGAACGTTGTGTCTAGCTTCTGTGCCAGTCGAAAGTTTGGCGGTGGTCTGAATTCGCTTTTGTCTTGTCAATGCCAAAAACTGTAGGAACCGTATACGTCTTGGCCAACTCGCACGCCCCCGACCTGATCAAGGTCGGAAAGTCGGTGCGCGTTGAGACCCGGCTCGCAGAAATCAACAGTGGCGCGGGTGTGATCGGCCGTTGGCGAGAAATCGGTCACATCATCGTGAGTGATATGGATTTGCTCGAGAGCTTGATGCACAAGGCGCTCGCGGAATCAAGAGACCGCGATTCGGTGGGCACAGAAATCTTTCGCGCCACGCCTGAGCTTGCCGCCAGCACCGTGAGGGCGCTGCTAAGCAATCACGAAGGCATCAAGATTTACGAGGATAACCTTGACGTAGCAAGCGCTGCGGTGGTGTTGCCATCGCCGGTCTCTGAAGCGCTCAAAGAAGCGAAGGGATCGTCGATCATCGAACGATTTGTCAAAGAAAACGCGGCTCGGCTCGTCTATGAGGATGGGGACTCAGTTTTTTTGCATCCTGCTATGGCGAAGGCGCTGGAGCTCGAACCTAAGCGAATGCCGAACCTGGTGGCACGACTGAGCATAACTACTAACACGCTCACTGTCGATATCGCGGGTTTTAAGGACTGGTGCGCGACGGTGGATAGGCGTTTTTCTCTGTCCCAATTTCAATCTACCCTCGAAAGAGAAGGGTATGAATTCCGAGGCGGGCGAAACGTTAAGGCGACGCTCACGAAGCGAATCGAAGGCTTGCCAAAAATGCAGCGACGAGTTTATGAGTGCCTTTCGTCTAAACACCTACCGCAGCTGTGGCGCATGGCGCTCCAACGGGATTGTTTGGTCAGTGCATCTGACTTCGACAAGCGGACTCATCCCAAAGGTGAAACGCGCGTGGTAAAGCGAACTACGGCGCAAGACGGCCTTTTTTCAGGCTTTACGTTCGTTGAGTAAACCCGACGTGCGCACTAGATTGCGCGGCTGGTCCATTTCTGCGCCGTGAACACGAAATGGTCGAAACTCCACGTCAAAGCAAGTACGTTTCTCGCCGCGTCGAGACCACTGAGAAATAAGGGGTCGCGTTCGATTTGATTCTCGCCCCCGGTGTTGCACTTCATTTTGGACTCCAGCCCCTCCCTTAGCCGGATCGCCTCCTACGCAATTGGAACGTTGGCAATTGTGAGGCGCATAATTCATTTCATGAAACCCCGAGTCTACGTTGAAACTTCAGTCATCAGCTACCTGACTAATCGTCCTGCGTTAGATGTGATCACGGCTGGTCATCAAGCCACGACCTACCAGTGGTGGGAACGGGAACGGTCCAAATACGATTTAGTGATTTCGCAGCTGGTGGTGAAAGAAGCCGGTGCAGGCGATCCGGTTGCTGCAGGTCGGCGTATGGCCACGCTTGATGGTATTGCGTTGCTCGACGCTAACCGGCCCGAAGTGGAAAGTCTGGCAGAGGCGCTCATCGTTAATGGAGCGCTGCCGACGAAGGCTTTTGTTGATGCGGCGCACATCGCAGTATGTGCGGTGGCTGACGTTGAAATTTTGCTGACATGGAACTTTAAGCACATAGCGAATGGTTTTATGATGAAGAAAATTCAAAACGTTTGTATTGAGAACGGATTCGATTGCCCACAACTTTTGACCCCGTTGCAACTTTTAGGAGCCGATTATGTGGACTGATCCCGTGGTGGACGAAATTCATCAGATTCGCCAAAAAATGCTTGCTGAAGTCGGCAGCGATATCCACGTATTTATGGCAAACGTTCGCGCCGAGCAAGCGGCAGGTGGTCGCGTGATTATCGAAAGCACGCGCCTTCCAAAACTTCCCTTAGTAAAGCCAGTGTCGGTAGTTCGTCAGTAACCGCTGGCAAAGCCTTTGACGCGAGTGCGCGGCGCGTCCGCAGGCTCGAAGGTGTAAGCATTTTGGTAAACGCAGTTAAAGTCACGCTCGGTCCTAAGGGCCGCAATGTCGTGCTGGAGCGCTCATTCGGCGCGCCAACGATCACCAAAGACGGTGTATCGGTTGCAAAAGAAATCGAACTTAAAGACAAGTTCGAAAACATGGGCGCACAGATGGTGAAAGAAGTTGCATCAAAGACTTCTCAGAAATAAGGGGTCGTGTTCGATTCAATTTGAGCCCCCTCCGTTACCAGGAACGCCTCCTACACAATTGGAACGTTGGCAATTCTCAGGCGAATAATTCATGCCATGAAACCCCGCGTTTAGGTCGAAACCTCAGTCATCAGCTTCTGACTAGCCGTCCAGCGTTGGACGTGATTATGGCTGGGCAACAGGCGGCGACTTACAAATGGTGGGAATAGCAACGATCAAACTACGATCTTGTGGTTTCGCAGTTTGTGCTTGACGAGGCTGCCGGCGGAGACTCGATTGCAGCGGCGAAGCGCGTTGCCACGTTGGTTGGCATTCCAAGGCTAAACGTTCAGCGCCCTGAGATCAGTCGACTTGCGCAACGGTTGTTGCGGAACGCGCGCTTCCACAAAGCGCATTTGTCGATGCATTGCACATCGCAGTAGCAGCAGTTTCGGGCGTAGACATTTTGCTGACCTGGAATTTCAAGCACATTGCCAACGGCGCGATGATGAACCATATTGCGCGTGTCTGCACTGAGGCGGGTTATCGATGCCCGCGACTTTTAACCCCGCTGCAACTTTTGGGAGATAACGATGTGGACTGACCCGGTGGTGGAGGAGATTCACCAAATTCGCCAAAAAATGCTCGCTGATGTTGGCGGGGATATTGACGCGCTGATGGCCAAATTCTGTGCGCACCAAACCACGCAATTGGGCGTGGTGATCGACGGAAAATCGCCACAGGTTACGACGATACGTCACGACCATAAGGGCGCCGGCGATCGTTGATTCTCCGCGCGACAAATGGAGCGAAATGGCGTGAAAACTGATTCTGAAATCCGCGCCGAAGGCATGGCTGCATTGGTTTCTGCGCTCGGCGCTGTCGAGGCGGAGCGATTTGTAGCGTCACTTTCACGCGAGCGGTTTGATTACACCGAATGGCGGCGCACGCACCTGCCGCAAATGGGCTTCACTGAGCTGAGCAAACGAGCGAGCGACTAGCGCTCGATAGCACGTTAGGGCGGGGTGGTTGGGGGCCCGCCTCGGATTCCCAAGGCTCCTATTCCATCGTCCTACTTCGCCTGCCACGATCATTGCGTCGCCAAGCGTTTGTTTGTCCACAATAGATAATCGAGTTTCCAACTCAATATCGATTCACAAACTCGATGGATCCGACCACAATTTTTGTCGTGGCGACGGCGATGATGCTGCTCAACGGCGCTGTGCTGGGATTGGTGCATGGGGGATTGCCGGAGTATTTGCAGCCCAGCGCTAAGAGCTGGCGCATTGGTACGCTGCTCATGGCGGGCGGCAGCATTTTATTTGCAGTGCAGGCGAGCTTGCCGCCCGGATTTGTGCTGCCATTGGCTAACGGCCTGCTTTTGGTCGGGCTCGCTTGCTATTGGCGCGCGCTGCGATTGTTTTATGGCGAGGCCGAAAGGTTGTGGCTCTTCTTGCCGGCGCTACTTGGCGTGATTGCGCTTTATTGGTTCGCCACCGTACAGCCGAGTTTGAGCGTTCGTGTGTCCATCGCCACCCTGATTTGGTCGGTCTATTCGCTGGGCTGCATCTGGACGCTGCGCGCACATGCGCGCGCCGAGGCATCGATCAGTCGCCGAGTAATGATGGGAATTTTCGCGGCAATCATTTTGATGCTTGTATTGCGTCTGGCCTATTTCGTGTCGATCTCTAGTCGACCTGCGTCGATCACAGAAACGGGAAACTGGGTTAATGCGCTCTCGCCGCTGCTGGCCACCGTGCTGCCCGTGATAGGCACCACTGCGTTTCTGCAGATGTGCTCCGAGCGCATCCGTGTCCAATGGGAAACGGCGGCCTCAACAGATTATTTGACGGGCCTCGCGAACCGGCGCCAGCTGACGCACGTGGCGTCTAACTGGTTCAGTTCGGCGCGAGCCAGTGCGCAACCGTTCGCTGTGATGCTCATTGATATTGATCGCTTTAAATCGATCAATGATCGATACGGACACGATGTGGGAGATCGCGCGATCCAGCAAGTGGCGAACTGCCTTCGCAGCGCATGTCGACGAGAGGACTTGTTGGTTCGGCAGGGTGGAGAGGAGTTTGTGATGGCGCTGCGAGGCATGGACGTCGAAGGGGCGCAAGCGCTTTCAGAGCGTGTGTTAGAGCTCATCCGTTCGACTCCGTTTATCGTGGAGACTGATTCAATTCATCTCACCGTGTCGATTGGCGTGGCAAGCATGCGCCACGACGATATGGTGTTGGATGATCTGCTTCGGCGAGCAGATCGTGCGCTCTATGCCGCAAAAGAGCGCGGGCGTGACCGCGTCAGCGTCGCCTAGCATGTAGTTCAGGGCCCTGAGGAGCGCTCAGACTAACGCAGGGTTGTCATCTTGGCCAACGTAGTAGCGGATACGATTCGAATTCCGTTTTTCGCCGCAAATTGGTCGGCCGCATCACTTACGCCGCCCATCGCCACGTAAATGCCGCGCCCCGTATCGGCTTTCTCCATGGCGGTGTGCAGTTCGCGGAGCGTTTCCACGCCGTGGTTTGCGGCTTTCCAGCGCTTGCAGCTTACGAGCGTGGTGTAGCCGCTTTTCTCCAAGGAGAGCTCGGCTCCGGGCTGCGCGATGCGAGTAGTTTTGTAGCCATCGCGCTCGAAGGTGATTGCCAGTGCGTCAACGAATTCTCGGGTCGGGAGGGCCGAGAGTTTTTGCAGTGCAGTTTCAATTTGCGCAGGGCTGAGCTCGTTTCGTTGTTTCCACGCAGCCATCAAACCAATCACCACAAACGGGAATCCTGAGAGCGCACCGGCTAACTTGAAGCGCTCGGGCATCAGCGTAAATCCGGCTGCGCTGACCACGGCAGCGACAATGAAACTCACCCACCAAGGCGATCGCAGTAATCGGGCAAACAGGGATTTTTCAGACATCTTGAGAGGCACAGTCAGGTCGCTTTGAAAGTCGTGGAGTTGCGTTTGTAGCATGAGCGGCGAAGGCTGCTAGCCACTGGGCTGCGGCACGCATCGACAGTTGTGATTGAATGCCGATGTCGTGTCTGTCGTTTGTCCATTGAACTCATCCTCCGAACCTTCTGCTTCGATCCCGTTAGTCGTCGACCTTGATGGAACGCTGTGCCGCACCGACACCCTGTGGGAGTGCTTTTTTGCGGCGTGGGCGCGAGATGTTTGGATTCCTTTGCGAGCTTTGATCTGGCTGTTGTCGGGGCGCAGCAATCTAAAGCGTCAATTGGCGCAGGCAGCAGTGCTCGATGCAGCACATTTGCCGTGGAACACCGACGTGATCCGCGCGCTGCAGGCCGCAAAAGCGGCGGGGCGAGAAACGGTATTGGCGACGGCCGCACATCAAAGCATCGCCGACTCGGTGGCGCGAGCGCTACCGCTATTTGATGTGGTGATGGGCAGCAGCGATGGCACAAACCTTAAGGGTGTGGCGAAAGCGGAAAGACTGATCCAGCGCTTCGGCGAGAGGGGGTTCGATTACGTGGGCGATTCCCGCGCTGACTTGGCGGTCTGGGCTGTGTCGCGGAACGGTTTTTCAGTGTCGTCCGTGCGTCCTCCCGGGGTGAGTTCGCTTGGAGAAATGGCGTTGCCCCACGTAATGTTTCGCTGGAGCCGCATGCTTCGGGTTCGGCATTGGGTGAAAAACGTGTTGGTGATGGTCGCCCTGTTTGCCGCGCATCGTTGGGCGGATGCCAGCGCGTGGCAAGCGTCGCTTGCTGCGTTGACATCGTTTTGCGCGGTGTGTTCGTCGATTTACGTGCTAAACGACTTGTTTGATCTGGCGCATGATCGGCAGCATGCGAGCAAGCGATATCGTCCTTTGGCGGCGGGTCAGGTTGAATTACACCACGCATTTTTTGCGGCGATCGCCTTGCTGATCGGCGGGCTGCTGATTGCAGCTTGGGCGGGGATGGGCGTGCTCGCAGTGGTCGGTTCTTACTGCGTAGTGAACGCGTTTTACACCCTGAAACTCAAGCGCGTTCCGGTGGCGGATGTGTGTGTGTTGGCTGCGCTTTACACGCTCAGGATCGTGGCAGGCGCGGTGGCGATTGCGGCGCCACTCTCGCCTTGGCTGTTTGCATTTTCAGTGTTTATCTTTTTGAGTCTGGCGCTTGCGAAACGTGCTGTAGATGTGAATGCGCTTGCGCCAGGAGAAGCGCTGGCCGGGCGAGGCTACACGAGCCGCGATGCGACGTTTGTCAACGTCTTCGGAAGCGGCTCGGCTCTGTCGGCAGTGTTGGTGTTGGCGCTCTACGTGGCGAGCGCACAGGTCGGCGTGTTGTATTCGAGTGCCAATTGGTTGTGGCTTGCGCTGGCAGTGATTTTGTTTTGGTTGATGCGCATGTGGCGCTTAGCAATGGCCGGGCAGGGTGATGATGATCCGGTGCTCTTCGCGACGCGAGATAGGGTTTCTTGGGGTTGCGCGCTGGCTTGTGTGCTGTGTTTTGCGTTGGCGATTTAGAGTCTGGGGCCACGCCCTATGGCGTCTAGTCTTACGATGCCGTGCCCCTCGGCGGTTTTCTTCGGCGGCACTTTCCATGCGTGACCGTAGACTACTTCCACGCTCATTCGAATGTTGCCATTTACATCCCGCGATGCGTCTAGGGCTTGATTTAACGCGGCGAATTTTCGCGGCGTCATGAGGCCACGTGGGCGATCGGCAACGGCGCTGAGCGCACCTTGATCGCGCAGGTCGCGCCACAGCGCTTTGGTGTCTTTGTATTCGAGAGTGATGACTTCCATGTCCATGACAGGATCGGCGAAGCCAGCGTGGATGAGCATATCGCCCAGATCATGCAAATCGGTAAAGGTGTGCGTGCGCTGTTGATCTGTGGATTCGATTTGCGCAAGTGCTTGCCGAAGCTCTTTGAGCGTATCGGGCCCAGGCGCTGTAAACATGAGCGCGCCGTCCGCTCGGAGGCACCGATTCCACTCTCGAAACATCGCGGGCAGGTCGCCGCCCCATTGCATCGAAAAGTTGCTCCACAGCACATCACTCATGCCTTGCCCAAATGGCATCTGATTCATCCTTGCGCATACGCCGAATGCTTTGGGCTTGTTAGAGAGTCGCCGCAGCCAACCTTTTGCGGTTGGCGCAGCTATCGCGAGCATGGGCAGCGATACGTCAACAGCGATCAC
>JAAFHR010000136.1 GCA_013298455.1 Betaproteobacteria bacterium
ATGGCGCGGGGTCGGCTGTCGCCAGTGCCGCCGACCGTGGTGAGCCATTGCTGTAAGCCCGCTGCGTCGAGCTTAAAGATTCGCCAGACGTAATTGCTCACCGCTTCCTGCGTGCGCGCCGCGACGTAAAAATTACCAGCGCTATCGACGGTCGAGAAAGCCGCGAGATCGTCGCTGCCTGCGCTCACGGTGGCGGGCGCCACCACAGCGGGCAGATACGCGCCGTTGGGCGTTAAGGTCTTGTGCCACAGCAAATTGCCGCTTGAATTCAGTTTGGCAACGTAAATGTCGCCGTTGCCAAAGTTAAATTGCTCGCGCGCGCGGCCTGTGACGAAAATATTGCCGCTGCTGTCGATTGATGAGCCAAAGCACTGGGTTTCCGTCCACGCAGGCGTAGCAGTGGGCGGGCCGGGCGAGGCGCGCCAGAGCTCGCGCCCCGTGGCGGCATCGTACTTCGCTACGGTGCAACGGCGCGCCGCATTGCCCAAAATCGATGCGCTGCCAACGACGACGATGTTGCCATCTGGCGCGATGCGAACGTTTCGAGCGTCGTCGTCGGTGGCGCTATTGCCGCGACCGTTCAACGTGGCTCGCCACTGCTCTACGCCCAAGGTGTTGTACTTGATGGTGAGCCAGTCGTTACCCACGCCGCCCAGAAAGGCGTTGCCTGTGATGTAGCTATTGCCAGAAGGATCAACGGCGAGCGCGTACTTGGCCGAAACGTCTCCGTTTAGGCCCAGCGACGACGCGCCTTGCATTGGTGGGCCGTAGATGAAACCAGTACTGCGAAGGATTTGCGCCTGCGCTCCGCCGCTTAGCACTGCGGCCACCATTGAAACAGCCGCCACCACCGCAAGGCGATACAAGCCCGACGATGACCGGAACGAGCGACTTCCCCGCGCCAAGCTCTGAGCGTCGGTGATCCGCGATTGATTGAACGCAAGGAGGGTCATGTGGTGTCCATTCACAGATAAAAGCGCAATCCACGCAAAACTGGATCATAGATCGGGCAATGCGTAAGCCCCACATTTGTTTCGTTTCAGTGACGAGCGGTTCTGAGTGCTCTGGGGAGACACCGTGTTGGAACGTTGTCTTTCGTTTCAGAGGCACCGTGCCGCATTGGGTTGCCGCTGGCATCGTTGATCTCGTCTTACGTGACAAGCTGGCGTAACCATCAACAACGCGATTACGTTCGCGGTCGAATCGCGTTCTTCGGTCGAAACGCTTTGCAAACGGTCTCGCGGGTTTCGATGTAGCCGCCGCCGATCAAATCAACGCAGTACGGCACGGCCGCAAAAATGCCGTGTACCGTTGGGCTGCCCGCCTCGTCGCGTAAGCCTTCTAGCGTTTCTTTGATGCTTTTGGGTTGCCCCGGCAAATTGATGATGAGCGTCTTGTTTCGGATCACCGCGACCTGCCGCGAGAGGATCGCTGTAGGCACAAAATTCAAGCTGATTTGCCGCATCTGCTCGCCGAAGCCGGGCATTTCTTTGTGTGCGATGGCGAGCGTTGCTTCCGGCGTGACATCGCGCCGCGCGGGGCCCGTACCGCCTGTGGTGAGCACCAAATCGCAGCGCTCGACGTCGGAGAGCGTGATGAGCGCAGCTTCAATGAGCGGCTTTTCATCGGCGATCAATTTCGTGGAAAACGTGATCGGATTTTCAAGCGCTGACGTGAGCCATTCCTGCAGTGCGGGAATGCCTTTGTCTTCGTAAACGCCCGACGATGCGCGATCAGAGATGGAAACGAGGCCGATTTTGATGGGGTCGAACATAGTTGCGTCGGATAGATTAACGTGAAATGTATTGACGGTCGAGTGGGTTTTTTGACGCAGATTACGCAGATTTCGCAGATTGCCGCAGATTATCTTTTCTGACTGTGAGTCTGAGTCGGATGAAGGGGGGTGACGTTAGCCGTCATGCAGCGCTGCGCCAAAGAGCAAATGTCCAGCTCTCAAGGCGCTAGCGGCAGCGTTGCCGCTCCATCCCAGCCACGCTCAAACTAATCAGCGGCAATCTGCGCAATCTGCGTAATCTGCGTCAAAAAAATCCTCGCCGCTCCTATAAAACTGCTTACTAAAGCAAATCGTCAATAGCCCCTTTTTCGCCCGCCGCAGCCGACGTCGGCACCTTCAAAAACGCTTTATAAACCACACGAAACACCTGCCGTGACGCCGCAGGCGGCTCGTTTCGTGCGGCTTGCAATCTGGCTTTTTCAATCAACGCCGCGAGCGCTTTGGTGTCAACCTCGGGCTGCATCTCTGAAAAATCAACCAACACCTTCGGCTCGGCAATCAAGCGATCACGCCACTTCTCGGCCATTTTGAACGCTGTTTTGTTAGCGCGCGAGCCAATTTCCCAACGATCAATCTGCTCGCGGATCGGCGCGGGATCAACGTGGCGCATGAGTTTGCCGATGTATTGAATGTGCCGACGACGACCTTCGTGCGCGGTCACTTTCGGCAAATCATCGAGCGCATCCCGAAGCGTTTCGGGCAGATCAAGTTCGTCGAGCTGCGATTTCGAGAGCCCGCCCAACACCTCGCCCAAATCTTGTAGCGCCGTCATATCGCGCTTCAGCTGCGATTTCGACGGCGCGTTTTCGTCACGAACGATGTTTTTGGGTCTGGACACGGCGAAATTCTTCTTTGTTTGGCAGGGGAGCATTTTGCCCTACCGCTCCGCTATGCTTCAACGTCGCCCGCAGTACTTTGCGTCATTCGTCATTCGTCTTCTCGTCCTGCCTTAAAAATGCCCCTCGCCCTCTCCTCCTCTGCACTCCGAGACATTTCACTGGCCGCCATCGAGCACGCCAAGCGCGGCGGCGCGGATCAGGCCGAAGCCGAGGTCACACAAGGCTCCGGGCTCAACGTCACAGTGCGAATGGGTGAGCTCGAAACGCTCGAACACAACGTCGATAAATCGCTCGGCGTCACGGTGTACGTGGGTGGTCGAAAGGCCAACGCGAGCTCGGGCGACTTCTCGCCAGAGGCGATGCGAATGACAGTTGACAAGGCGCTCGCCATCGCCAAATCCACGAGCCCCGATTCGTATGCGGGGTTGGCAGACGCCGAATTGATGGCCAAGGACATTCCCGATTTGGATCTGTATCACCCATGGGAGATCGATGTTGGGGCCGCAACCGCGCTCGCCAAATTGTGCGAGGACGCGGGCTTTGCGGTCGACGAACGAATCGACAATTCGGAAGGCGCGAGCGTTTCGGTGAGCGAATCAGAATTTTTCTACGCCAACACCCACGGTTTTGTGGGCGGCTACAAAGGCAGCGCGCACTACATCGGCTGCTCGATGGTGGCGAGCGACGGCGACGACATGGAGCGCGACGATTGGTACACCTCGCACCGTGTGCCCGGTTCGCTGGAAGCGGCAGAATCTGTGGGCCGTAAGGCAGGCGAGCGCGCCGTGGCTCGCCTCAAACCGCGAAAACTGGCCACGCAAACTGCGCCTGTGATCTTCACGCCGCAGCTTGCGGGTGGCTTCATTGGGCACGGCATCTCTGCGCTCTTCGGCGGATCGCTGTATCGAAAAACATCGTTTCTGCTTGATTCCGTCGGCAAAGAGATTTTTGCGCCGCTGGTCAATATTGTTGACGATCCGTACATCAAGCGCGCCTACGCCAGCTCACCGTTTGACGGTGAAGGTGTAGCTTGCCAGAAGCGCGCGATTGTTGAAAGCGGCGTGATTCGCGGCTACTTTCTCTCCGCGTATTCCGCCCGCAAACTCGGGATGCAATCGACCGGCAATGCGGGCGGGAACCACAACTTAGTGGTCAAACCAACAACTCAAGCCGACACGGCCGCACTCGCTAAACAGATGCAGCGCGGACTCATCGTGACCGAGCTGATGGGCCAAGGCGTCAACCCTGTGACGGGCGACTATTCACGGGGGGCGGCGGGCTTTTGGGTGGAAAACGGTGAGATTGCGTATCCGGTCTCAGAAATCACCATCGCGGGCAATCTACTGGAGCTGTACAAACGGATTCTTGCCATTGGCGATGACGTTGACCAGCGAGGCTCCAAATGGGTAGGATCGATGCTCGTTGACAGCGTGCAGATAGCCGGCAGCTAGGACAATTGCGGGCGGCACGGTGTCGCTGCAGCGCCGAGCGGTGGCGCACTCTCGGTCAACCCCCTAGGGTAATCCCTAGCGTTGGACGAACCGGAATCGCCCATCAGCACCTACAATTTTGGAAAGGGTATCCATAAAGTGGAAACCTTTCGCCACGACAACCCTCGACAAAAACATTACCTAAGCGGGAGAAAACCATGAACGCACTACTGAGTGTGTCCAAGCTGATTGACACGATGAGCGGCTGGGTGGGCAAGACGATTCGATGGCTCGTGCTGATCGTCGTGCTGATCAGCGCCGGAAACGCGATCAGCAGAAAAGCCTTTGACGCGAGCTCGAACGCTTGGCTCGAGGTGCAGTGGTATCTGTTTGCGGCGGTGTTTCTGCTCGGTGCTGGCTACGTTTTTCTCGCTAATGCGCATGTTCGGATTGATTTCATCTCGTCAAAACTGACGGCGCGCGCCCGTAACTGGATCGATGTGGTCGGCATTCTGACCGTGTTGATACCGCTTTGCCTGATCGTCATCAAGCTCTCTTGGCCCCTTTTCTACAACGCTTGGCTTTCGGGCGAAACATCGCAAAATGCCGGCGGCTTGATTCGTTGGCCTGTATTTCTGATGATGCCGCTCGGCTTTAGCCTATTGCTGTTACAGGGGATCTCGGAGCTGATTAAGCGAATCGCCTTCCTGGGGGGCGTAGGACCCGACTCGATCTACGACGGTGGCGAAAAAACTGACGAAGAAAAGTTACTCGAAGAGCTCGCCGCCGAAACCGCTCGCAAAGAGCAAGCGCGGCTCGATGCGATGAACGCAGCCAAGCAGGGAGGGCGCTAACCATGTTGCAATTTTTCACCGCAAATTTCGTCCCAATCCTTTTCGCGGGGTTGTTCGTACTGCTGCTGACCGGATTTCCTGTCGCCTTTGCTCTAGCCGCTGTAGGGCTCTTTTTCGGCTTCCTGGGGATGGAAGCGGGCATGTTTTCGGCGTCGCTGTTTCAAGCCTTACCGCTTCGAATATCGGGGATCATGCAAAACGATACCTTGCTCGCGATCCCGTTCTTTACTTTTATGGGCATCGTGCTCGAACGATCCGGCATGGCCGAGGACTTACTAGAAACGGTAGGACAGGTCTTTGGACCCGTGCGTGGTGGCATCGCGATCGCCGTGATTTTGGTGGGTGCGCTCCTCGCTGCAACAACCGGCGTCGTAGCAGCTGCAGTGATCTCGATGGGCCTCATCTCGTTGCCCATCATGCTGCGATACGGCTACAACCGGACGATCGCGACGGGAACCATCACGGCATCGGGCACGTTGGCACAGGCGATCCCGCCGTCGCTCGTGTTGATCGTCTTGGCTGATCAGCTCGGTCGCTCTGTTGGAGATATGTACGAGGGTGCTTTGGTGCCAGGGCTGCTGCTGGTAGGACTCTACCTGTTCTTCATCATGGTTGTTGCCATTGTGAAACCGGACTGGGTGCCTGCCCTACCGCAAGAGGCGCGAATTTACCGTGAAGACAACGGCGCTTCGGGTCACAAATCACTGTTTGCACTGTTGGCCATTGCTGGCGCAGCGGGTTTTTTCTGGTCGCGAATCCATCAATCGGTGATCAATCCGATCGTGAAGCGCGAGCTGCCCGCGCCGGGCGATGAGGTCTTCATCATGTCGCTCACCGTGGCGTCATTTGTTGCATTGGGTTTGGCCTTGGCCAATCGTGCGCTCCGCTTGAAGCTGGTTTCGAAGCTCGCTGAGCAAGTCACCTTCGTGTTGATCCCGCCGTTGATCCTGATCTTTTTGGTGCTGGGCACCATCTTTTTGGGCATCGCCACACCGACGGAGGGCGGCGCGATGGGCGCGCTAGGCGCGCTTATCATGGCCGGCGGACGTGGAAAGCTGAGCTTTAGTTTGCTCAAGCAAGCGCTCGATAACACCGCGAAACTCGCGTGCTTCGTGCTCTTCATCTTGATCGGATCGACCGTCTTCAGCTTCACCTTCAACGCGGCCGACGGTCACATCTGGGTTGAGCACCTTTTCGATAAGGTTCCCGGCGGTGTGTGGGGTTTCCTGATCGTCGTCAACATCTTGGTGTTTATCCTCGGGTGTTTCATCGATTTCTTCGAAATTGCGTTTATCGTGATTCCGATTCTTGCGCCCGTGGCCGACAAGATGGGCATCGATTTGATTTGGTTCGGCGTGATCATCGCCATGAACTTGCAAACCTCGTTTCTCACACCGCCGTTTGGATTTGCGCTCTTCTACTTGCGAAGCGTGGCGGCCAAAGCTGACTACAAGGATCGAGTCACCGGCAAGCTCATTCCAGCGGTGACAACGGCGCAAATTTATAAGGGCTCCATTGCGTTTATCATTTTGCAGCTCATCATGGTGGGCGTCGTCATGTGGAAGCCAGGCTTGGTGCTCGACAACATCGACAATAAAGCCAAAGTGATGGACACCTCAAACATTAAACTCGAAGCCGCACCGGCCGATCCGCAGCGCAGCGATGAAGACATGATGCGCGGGTTCGACCAAAAACCAGATGCGCCTAAACCTTCGACGGATGGCAACTCTGGCCTTCCAACGCCCCCCGCGATGGCGCCCGCGGATGATCCAATGAAGGCGGTGCTCGACGCCATGAAAAAGGACGAGGCAAAGAAGCCTTGACCGGCTGCCACGCCTGACTGGAAAAGAGCGCTTCGGCGCTCTTTTCTTTTTCGAGCAAAATACGTTGATGAGTGAACCCGTCAGACTGTCCAAGCGCATGAGTGAACTGGGGCTATCGTCCCGCCGCGAAGCTGATGAGTGGATCGAGCGCGGTTGGGTGCTCGTTGATGGCAAGCCCGCCGTGCTTGGTCAAAAGGTGACGCCTGCCAACCAAATCACCGTGCAACGTGCGGCAACGCAAGAGCAAGCCGCGCGCGTGACGGTGCTCATTAACAAGCCCATTGGCTACGTGAGCGGGCAAGCGGAGGACGGCTACGAGCCCGCCGTGGTGCTCGTGAAACCCGAGAATCGATGGCGCGACGATCCATCGCCGCTTAGGTTTCAACGCGAGCAACTCCGAAGTCTGGTCCCAGCGGGGCGGCTCGACATCGATTCGACCGGAATGTTGGTATTGACCCAAGACGGTCGAATCGCCAAAACGCTGATTGGTGAAGATTCCTTGATTGAGAAGGAATACTTGGTTCGCGTGCAATCAATGCGTGGCGGACGGCTGCCCGATGCCGATTTGCGATTACTGAACCATGGCATGCACATGGACGGCAAACCGTTAAAACCCGCCAAAGTCTGGTGGCAAAACGAGGATCAACTCCGCTTCATTTTGCGCGAGGGCAAGAAGCGTCAGATTCGCCGCATGTGTGAAGAAGTTGGGCTCAACGTCGTCGCGCTGAAGCGCATCCGCATCGGCAACGTTGTGCTGGGCGATTTGCCCGTTGGCGCGTGGCGCTACCTCACGGAGCGCGAGGCGTTTTAGCGATTGCCGTTCGACGACATCAAATCGCAGTTGATTTTCTTGGCGCGTACTTTAATATGCGGTTTCGATCTTACTGACGGAACGATGCGCTATGAAACCAGTTTCGGAGCTTCTCAAAAACCGCAATTCAACACTGTGGCACGTGCGTCCAGACGATACCGTTTTTGACGCGCTGAGGCTTTTGGCGGATTACAGCGTGGGCGCGCTTGTCGTGATGGATGGTGGAAAGCTAGTGGGCGTTTTTTCTGAGCGCGATTACACGCGAAAGGTGGCGCTGCAAGGCCGCTCCTCCAAAGAGACGAAGGTGTCTGACATCATGACACGAGACGTGCTCGTCGTGTCACCCGCTACGCGAACGGGGGAGTGCATGGCGCTGATGAGCCAGAAAAAGATTCGTCATTTGCCCGTGGTTGAAGGCAACACAGTGATCGCCATGCTCTCGATCAGAGACATCATGGACGACATCATCGCGCAGCACGAATTCACGATTTCGCAGCTTGAGAGCTATATCAACCAGTAGAGCCGCAGCAAAACGAGTACCCACAAAAAAGCCCGCGCAGCTCTCACTGCGCGG
>JAAFHR010000137.1 GCA_013298455.1 Betaproteobacteria bacterium
CGGTGCGGCAACGCCGTATCCCTCGCTCAAAGCTGCGTTGAACAACGCCGTTGAAAAAGCCGCGATCAACGTTCACTATGGGGCCACTGCTGCTCGTATTGAACGCGTCGCACAGCACGCCGTCGTGCATCTCGCCTCGGGCGAACAACTGCGCGCAGACTGCGTAGCGCTTGCTGATGGCGCGGGAAGCGGCGCAGGATCCGACGCGAATTTGCTACCCGAGTTCAAACGCATCGAGCGCAACTCTGGGCGAACCGGCATCATCACTCGAGTGCAGCCACAGCGTCCAAGAAACGGCGTTGCTTTTGAGCGATTCACCGCGGGCGGGGCGCTTGCTCTGATTCCGCGTGCTGATGGCGAATGGACGGTCATTTGGGCGCGTCCGAATGACGACGCAGAGCGGATGCTATTGCTCGACGACGTGCAGTTTTCGGACGAACTCAATGCTGCGTTTGGCAACACGATGGGCGCGCTTCGTGTGACTTCGAAGCGAACGAGTTATCCGCTCTCGTGGCGCTTCGTTGAGCCGCGCGTGATCGGCTGCATCGCGGCGTTAGGCAACGCGGCGCAAGGCCTGCACCCAGTCGCTGCGCAAGGGCTCAACTTGGGGCTTCGCGATGCGGATGCATTTGCGAATTGCTTATCCATGAGCGGTGCAGAAAAATCTGTTGATGCAACACTGACCCAGTTTGCCAAGGCTCGCGCGATTGATCGCATCATGAGCATTGGCTTCACCGGCGCGCTCGCCTACGCCTTTGATCGCGGTGGCTGGGTCGCGGACGTGCCGCGTGGCTTGGCACTCAGCGCGTTGCAATTGCTCCCGCCGTTAAAGCGGGAATTGATCGCGCGGTTGGCGTTGGCTTAGAAGCGCCACTCAAGGAATAGTGCTGTCATCCTGAGCGTTAGCGAAGGATCGGGCTGCGTGCAACGACTGTAGCTGCTGGCAATGCACGGCGCATGCAACGTGATCCTTCGCTCTCGCTCAGGATGACATCGTGCGGCAAACGCGTTCATCATGCAGCACACTTCGCACAAAAAATCAACGCCGAAACTACAGAATTTTGTGCCTAAATTTCGAGCATTGGGCTCGCTATAATTCCCCCTCCCCGCAAATTCCCTTCTCGATTTTTTTCGCATCCTTCATGCTGCGCATCGGTAACTATTCCCTCAAAAATCGGCTCGTCATCGCGCCGATGGCGGGCGTGACTGACCGGCCGTTTCGTAAGCTCTGCCGTGAGTTTGGTGCAGGCTACGCGGTGAGCGAAATGCTCGCGTCGAAACCCGAGCTTTGGCAGACGCCCAAATCGATGTGGCGGATGAATTTTGAAGGCGAGAGTGCGCCGATTGCGGTGCAGATCGCGGGCGGTGATCCGACGATGATGGCAGACGCGGCGCGCTTCAATGTGGCCCGCGGCGCGCAGATCATTGATATCAACATGGGTTGCCCGAAGAAAAAAGTCTGCAAGGCTGATGCGGGCTCCGCACTGCTTCGTGATGAAGCCTTGGTGCAGCGAATTCTCGAAGCCGTGGTGAACGCCGTGGATGTGCCGGTGACCTTAAAGACGCGCACCGGCTGGAGCCCAGACAACAACAACGCCGTTCGTATCGCGCAGATCGCCGAGGCGGCGGGCATTCAAGCGCTCACACTGCACGGCCGTTCACGCGCCTGTGGCTTTGATGTCGGCACTGTGGAATACGACAGTATCAAAGCCGTCAAGGCAGCAGTATCAATTCCCGTGATCGCCAATGGTGACATTGATTCGCCGCAAAAGGCGCGTGCGGTGCTCGACTACACCGGCGCAGATGCTGTGATGATTGGCCGCGCCGCACAAGGCCGCCCGTGGATTTTTCGAGACACTGCGTTTTTCTTCGAAACGAATCGCCTGCCCGACGCACCCAGCACCCACGAAGTGGCTACGCTACTCTCGGCGCACCTTGATGATCACTACGGCTTGTACGGCGAATTCACGGGCGTACGAAGCGCTCGAAAGCACATCGGCTGGTACACCGAAGGTCTGCCGGGCGGTCAATCTTTTCGCGACGAACTCAACCAAATCGACAACACGGCCGCGCAGTTTGCTGCCGTGCAACACTACTTTTCGCAACTTGCAGATCGTTACGAGCGCTTGCCCGTCGAGCCGTATCACTTTTGGAGTGAAAACGGCTCATCGGCGCTTCGGTCAACGCTGCACTGAACTCAAGAAAAATACCCTATGAAACGTGCCAAACTTAACGGACACGCCGCGATTGCGGACGCCGTCAATCATTCGCTCAACGAGTACATCGAACGGCTCGATGGTGAGCCCGCTGATAACTTGTACGAACTGGTGATTGGCAGCGTTGAAAAAACGTTGATCGTTGACGTGATGACGCGCGCCAAAAACAATCAATCAGAAGCTGCATCGATGCTCGGTATCAACCGGAACACGCTGCGCGCCAAGCTCGATAAATACAAAATTAAAGCCAGCGTATGAACCGAAAAATTACTCGCGCGCTGCTCTCTGTTTCCGACAAATCCGGGCTGCTTGAATTTGCGAAAGCGCTCGCCTCGCAAGGCGTAGAGCTGCTCTCCACCGGCGGCACGGCGAAGCTCATTCGCGATGCCGGTTTGCCGGTGATCGACGTGGGCGATTACACGGGCTTTCCAGAGATGCTCGATGGCCGTGTGAAAACTTTGCATCCGAAAGTGCACGGCGGCATCTTGGCGAATCGTTTGTTGCCGGAGCACATGAGCGCGGTGGCGGCGGCCAATATCCCGTTGATTGATTTGGTTGTAGTCAATCTCTACCCGTTTCGCGAAACGGTGGCCAAGCCCGATTGCACGCTCGAAGACGCGATTGAGAATATCGATATCGGCGGGCCGACCATGGTTCGTGCCGCTGCGAAAAACTGGGAAGGTGTAGCCATCGTCGTTGATAGTGGCGACTACGAATGCTTGACGCAAGAGCTCGCATCGAACGACGGCGCGCTGTCACGAAAAACCCGTTTCGCCCTAGCGAAAAAGGCATTCACGCACACCGCCGCATACGACGCCGCCATCGGCAACTATCTGACCTGCCGCGAGTTAGAGGGCGAGCCACGCGCTTATCCCGATGTACTCACACTGCAGTGGACGAAAGCGCAAGACATGCGCTACGGTGAAAATCCGCACCAGAGCGCCGCGTTTTACCGCGATGAAACGCCGGCTGCTGGCACGCTTTCGCGCTACCAACAGTTGCAAGGAAAAGAACTCTCATACAACAACGTGGCCGATGCCGATGCGGCGTGGGAATGCGTGCGCTCCTTTGCCGACACCTGTTGCGTGATCGTGAAACACGCTAATCCATGCGGCGTTGCGCTGGGCGAATCGACGCTAGCGGCCTATCAGCGCGCGTTTGCGACCGATCCTACCTCCGCGTTTGGCGGCATCATTTCGTTCAATCGCACGGTCGACGCGGCGACCGTTGAAGCCGTCAGCAAGCAATTTCTTGAAGTGCTCATTGCGCCGGACTACACGGCCGATGCGCTCGAGCTGCTCACCAAAAAGACCAATGTGCGCGTGCTCAAAGTGCCGATGAAAGCGCTGAGTGAGAGTGCCAATATGTTGGAGTTGAAGCGCGTGGGCGGCGGCGTCTTGGTGCAAAGCGCCGACACCCATCAGCTCGACGCGAGCGCGCTAAAAACAGTCACGACCAAAGCGCCCACCGCCCAGCAGTTGCAAGACATGCAATTCGTTTGGCAGGTTGCGAAATTTGTGAAGTCCAATGCGATTGTCTTCGCCAAAGACGGGCAAACGCTTGGCATCGGTGCGGGGCAAATGTCGCGGCTTGATTCCGCGCGCATCGCCAAAATCAAAGCTGAACACGCAGGGCTCACACTCAAAGATTCCGTCGCAGCTAGCGATGCGTTTTTCCCATTTCGTGACGGACTTGACGTGCTCGCGGATGTTGGCGCTGTTGCCGTCATTCAGCCCGGCGGCAGCATGCGCGATGATGAAGTGATCGCCGCTGCCAATGAGCGTGGCGTAGCGATGGTGACGACGGGTGTTCGTCACTTTAGGCACTAGAAACAAGGACGAATGACGAATGACGCTTACTACAAGGACGAATGACGAATGACGAATGACGCAAAGCAGCGCCGAGGCTCCGCGCCCAATGATGTTTTTCATCATTCGTCATGCGTCTTTCGTCCTTGGTTTGATCGTCATTCGTCATTCCTCTTTCGTCCTTGCTCTGATCGTCATTCGTCATTGGTCATTCGTCCTTGCCTCTTGGCCCTTCGTCCTGCGCGGAGCGCAACTTGAAAATTCTTGTCATCGGCTCCGGCGGCCGTGAACATGCTTTGGCTTGGAAGCTAGCTCAAAGTCCTCGCATCCAAAAGATCATCGTCGCACCGGGTAACGCTGGCACCGCTCGCGAGCACAATTGCGAGAATGCGTTGGCGAGCAACGTCGGCGAATGGTTGGCACTCGCTCGGAATGAGAAAGTCGGCTTCACGGTAGTGGGCCCGGAGGTTCCGCTGGCGGCGGGTGTGGTGGATGCGTTTCGCGCTGAGGGTTTGAAAATATTCGGCCCTACACAAGCCGCTGCGCAGCTCGAATCATCGAAAGATTTCGCCAAAGCGTTTATGCAACGCCACGGCATTCCAACGTCGAACTACCAAACCTTTACCGACGCATCCGCAGCGCACAACTATGTCGATGCCATAGGCGCGCCGATTGTGGTCAAGGCTGATGGGTTGGCCTCGGGCAAGGGTGTCGTCGTTGCACAAACGAATGACGAAGCGCATGCCGCGATAGACATGATGCTCGCCGACAACAAGTACGGTGCGGCGGGCGCCCGAGTGGTGATCGAAGAATTCATGCACGGTGAAGAGGCTAGCTTCATCGTGATGGTCGATGGCAAAAATATTCTTGCGATGGCGACCAGCCAAGACCACAAGCGATTGCTTGACGGTGATCAAGGGCCTAACACCGGTGGCATGGGCGCGTACTCACCCGCGCCGGTCGTCACCCCCGCGGTCAATGCCCGCATCATGCGTGAAATCATTCAACCGACGGTCAGCGGCATGGCCAAAGATGGGATCAGCTACACCGGATTTTTGTATGCGGGCGTGATGATCGATGAGGCCGGCGCGCCGCGCGTGGTGGAATTTAACTGCCGCTTTGGTGATCCAGAAACGCAACCCGTAATGATGCGATTGAAGACCGATTTGGTGGATCTGATTGAGCACGGCATCAACGGCACGCTCGATCAAATCAATGCCGAATGGGATCGCCGTGTGGCGCTCGGGGTGGTGATGGCGGCGGGCGGCTATCCCGACGCGCCGCGTTCGGGCGATGTCATCGCTGCGTTGCCTGCGGACGTCGCCGATGCGAAGGTGTTTCACGCGGGCACCGCGCTCGCTGATGGCAACGTGGTGAGCTCGGGCGGGCGAGTGCTTTGTGTCACGGCGCTGGGGGACAAGGTGTCGATCGCTCAGAAACGCGCCTACGAGGTTGCCGATCAAGTCCAGTTTGCGGGCGCGCAAATGCGCCGCGATATTGGCTGGAGAGCGATCAAACGATGAGCGATCTGGGCGATTTCTCTCCGAGCGTGGGAGAAATTGAGCGCGTTCGCTCGTATCTGCTCGGCTTGCAGAGCAGCGCCGTGACTGCCCTCGAATCATCTGATGGCGGCGCATTTTTGCGGGACGAATGGACTCGCCCCGAAGGCGGTGGCGGCATTTCTCGTTTGATCGAACACGGCGCGGTGATCGAGCGCGGTGGCGTGAATTTTTCGCATGTGATGGGCAGCAAAATGCCGCCTTCAGCGACGGCACAACGCCCCGAGTTGGCGGGTGCGAGCTGGCAGGCGATGGGCGTGTCGCTCGTCATGCATCCGCGAAATCCGTTCGCGCCAACGACGCATCTCAACGTTCGTTTTTTCATCGCCACACCGGCGCACGGCGACCCGGTGTGGTGGTTTGGCGGCGGGATGGATTTAACGCCGTATTACGGGTTCGACGACGATGCAATTCATTGGCACAGCCAAGCGCGAGCGGCGCTCCTGCCGTTTGGCGATGATTACTACCGAAAATTCAAAGCGCATTGCGATCAGTATTTTTTCTTGAAGCATCGCAATGAACCGCGCGGCATCGGCGGCACGTTTTTCGACGATTTCAACGCGCTCGGTTTCGAGCAAAGTTTCGCACTCATGCAATCGGTGGGCGATCATTTTGTGCCCGGTTATCTGCCGATTTTGAATCGCCGCAAAGACTCACCCTACGGCGAAAACGAGCGCGATTGGCAGCTCTATCGACGCGGTCGCTACGTTGAATTCAATTTGGTGTGGGATCGCGGTACGCTCTTTGGATTGCAATCCAATGGCCGCACTGAAGCGATCTTAATGAGCATGCCGCCCGAGGTACGTTGGCAATACATGCGAACCCCAGCACCCGGAACGCCTGAGCACCGGCTGCATACGGATTTTTTAGTGGCGCGGGATTGGGTTTAATCTCTTCGCCACAGATTTCACAGATTGCACAGATTTCAAACCGCGCTAATTGCTTTGGAGCGCCACGTTTCTGATTGACGCAGATTACGCGGATTACACAGATTGACGCAGATTAGTTAGAGCAATGCGCCCGCTGAGCAAGAAGTAATCTGCGTTCATCTGCGGCAAATCTGCGTAATCTGCGTTAAAAAATGGTTTGAATCCCGAGCCGCTATTTCTTTCGCGCGTTTAGCTGAACTTCATGAGCACTGATCCCAACGACTCCCGCCTCCGCGAAACGCTCATCAGCAGCGAAGAAATCTTCAAAGGCAAACTCCTACACGTCGTGCGCGACACGGTGCGCTTGCCCAACGGCAACGAGGCGACGCGTGAGTACATCAAGCATCCCGGTGCGGCGTGTATCGTCGCTGAATTCGAAGATGGGAAGCTTTTGCTGGAGCGGCAATTTCGCTACCCGCTCGGTCGCGTAATGATTGAGTTTCCTGCAGGAAAACTTGAAAAGGGTGAAAACCCACTCGTTTGTGCGCAGCGCGAACTCAAAGAGGAAACGGGTTACTGGGCGCGCTCTTGGCATACCCTCGGCACGTTGAATCCCGCCATCGCGTTTTGCGATGAAGTGATTCATGTTTTTCACGCCAACGGTTTGGTACTCGGAGACACAGCGCGCGACGCCGATGAGTTTTTGGAGCTCTTTGCGGCAACGCCCGATGAGATCAACGCCATGATTGCGGATGATCGAATCACCGATGCGAAAACCGTGACCGCGTTTCATCGCTGGCAACTGCTGAGACGACCCAACGTGGTTTGAATAACAGCATTTAGCCAGAATGCGATACAAATATTGGCCTGGAGAAAATTTATAGGCATTATTGAATATTATGTTAAACGTCTTACAGCCTTTATAGGCATTGGTATTGACGACATAAGCTAAGACTCATTTGAGCTGCCGGCCTTCGCGCTTCGTTCGAGAAGCTCGGCACCTTGCACAAGCTGAGCGGCGTACTATTGCCAGCATCAAACGATGCAACAAGGAGCGACGCGGATGTACACCTGTGAGATCAACGGTAAGCGCGTGGATTTTTCCGCGCTTGGGGTCGAAGCGGATATGCCGCTCCTGTGGGCGCTTCGAGATGAACTCGATCTAAAGGGCACGAAGTATGGCTGCGGCATCGCGCAGTGCGGCGCTTGTACGGTGCATGTTGACGGCGAAGCGGTTCGCTCGTGTGTGTATCCCGTTGGCGCGTGCGCTGGCAAAAAAATTGTCACGATTGAGGGCTTGGCAACGGCCACCAACGGCAGCGCAGACAAGCTCACCAAAATTCAAGCAGCATGGATCAAGCATCAAGTGCCGCAATGCGGTTACTGCCAGAGCGGCATGATTATGGCCGCCGAAAAATTGTTGCGCGACAAACCGAAGCCGACTGACGCCGACATCGATGCCGCGATGAGCAATATTTGCCGTTGCTCGACCTACGTGCGAGTGCGTGCGGCGATTCATGATGTTGCGAAGAGCGCGTAAGGAGATGATGATGAACAACGAATCAATCTCACGCCGCGAATTTTTGCAAACTGGCGCTGCGGCGTCCGCCGGTTTGGTGCTGGGCTTCAACCTGCCGCAATCCAATGCGCA